>PXRS01000077.1 GCA_003023785.1 Halobacteriales archaeon QS_5_68_33
GCCCGGCACCATCCGCGGCGACTACGGACTGGACATGCAGAACAACCTCGTCCACGGGTCCGACCACGAGGACCCCGGCGCCAACGAGCGCGAGGTCGATCTCTTCTTCGACGAGAACGAACTCGTCGACTACGAGCGCGCCGACGAGGCCTGGGTTTACGAAGACGAAGGCCACTGACGGCTACCCGAAACGGGTTTCTCGATCCCCATCCCGGTACCAGCCGGTCCCTCTCGACGCGACTCGCGTCGTGACTGCACGAACGGCTGTTTCACCTGACCACGGACTGAAACGACTGTTCGCTGTGGAGTGCGAACTTAACAGTCGCTCTTCAGACTCGGGATATTCTCCTCATTCTTGCCATATCGTAGGATTGCTTTGATATACACCGGAGTTTCCTCGGTTGTCATGTTCTGTGACGAAGCGACGATGATGGACCGTGGTGTAACTTCTTTTAGCTCTCGATGAACGGGTGACGGGAATAGTATATTTCCTTCTATCGACTTGACAATCGACTCCGTCGTAATTAATTGACCCGAATCGTATACTGAAATTGGGATTTCGCCTTCAATGCAATTCGTTCGATTAGAGATAGCAGTTCGAAGAACGGTTTCAGGGTCTGTTTCTGAAATGCCTTCACTGGAAACACGGATTGGGTCCCCTTCTGTTCGGACTGGGTCTATCACCCTGATTTTTCTCGATTCAACCGGACGGTCATCTCGTGTTCCACCGGCACGGCTGGTACAACCCGCAAAAATAGCCACTCCTGTGGCTGAGAGACTGCATAAGAACGTCCGCCGACCAGTTGGATTCACACTCCTACGTTCTTTTCCTTGAACAAAAAAGAACGGACCGTTGTTCAGTTAGGGGAGAGCAAGCGAACGGTTATCCTCTAAGGGTGCCTATCCGTTACGGTCATCCAATGTGAATTCGACCGCCAGTGCAGGTGGAGCCTCGTATATAAACCGATACTCGCCGGCGGGCAATCGTTCGCAGACGACGAATTTTCCTTCGGAGAATCCAGAGGCGCTCATACGGAATGACCACGTGAAGCCGGTGCCAGGTTCGTGGGGGACCGCGGTGGCATTGAACCCGCTGCGTCCCTCACGGAAGCGCGTTACCGTCTCCCATCTATCGGCGACATGACGCTGTAGCGCATAGCGATGACGGGTTCCGGTCGTTTTCCGCTCGTTGGCAATGTTCGTCAGTTCGAACTCGATTGATTCACCGGAGTTGACGCTACCCTTGCTTGCACTGAGTTCGAATCCACTCGCTTGTGAAGGCAGATCCGATGGGTAATCAAAGTACGACGTGGTTTCGCCGCTCTGGCATTCTGACGGCGTCTCAATTGTCTGTGGGCCCATAGTCTCGTCTCCAGACACTATGACTGAACTCAGGCACCCTGAGAGGACCGCGAGCGCCAGCACTGCGATGACTGCCAGCCGGCGTGTGTGACCGAACATATCCACACCGACGGGAACGGGTCTCCTAAATCCGCGGTGAGTTAAAATGGCTCTTTACGCGGGAGATAGGTTCATGAGGGGAGGACCGCAATTCGTCCACTATCGTGCACGAGAGGGTGATTGATCGGTGAAGCGCTTCTTTCCATCGCGGTCGGAACCCGATTTAGAGGATCGGGAACCGAAGCTGGTCGAGTTAGATGAAGCCGACGCCGACGAGGTATTCGACGCATTAGGTTCGGAGACTGCCCGGATGGTCTTGCTCGAACTCCACAATGAACCCCGTCCGGCTTCGGAACTTGCCGATACGACTGATACAACGGTCCAAAACGTGCAGTATCATCTGACGAAACTCACAGCGGCGGATCTCATCGAGGAGGTAGACACGTGGTATTCGGAGAGTGGTTCAGAGATGACGGTCTATGCACCTGCGAACGACTCGTTAGTGCTGTTCGCAGGCGATGAACCCGAGTCTTCGCTCCGCCGCCTGCTTGAGCAACTCGTGGGTCCACTGGCAGCTCTTGCGATCGGGGCTATCGCTATCGCGCTTGCCGTCAGTGGCAGCGACGAACCGCCACAGACTGGCGGTGTGAACATGAGCGCACCAAGCGACATAGGAAGTGCAACTGCTGACCCTCTCGTTACCGCCATTGCCTTCGTTGCCGGTGGCCTCTTCATCCTTGCTCTACTCATCGTGAGTGAGAGAGTATTAGCTGGTGACTGAACTCCACTATTATTGAGGGTCTGTTCTCAGAACAGCCGGAATAGAGCCATACACAGTAATATGTGATTCTTTTCGATAGCCCGCATAAAGACTGTGAAGGTATTAACGGTATCTTGAACTACGCGTTAGGTCTTTCACCTGTACGGATCCCCCACACAGAGACCCCGCAACACCTTTGCCGGACCCCACACAGGGAGCGAACATGGCAGACGTCACCGTCGAGGAGACGGCCTTCCGCGCGTGGGAGGACTGTCTCCGTCTGTCCGATGGGGGGATCGAACTCGTCGTCACCGTCGGACTGGGCCCGCGGGTACTGTACTGCGGGTATCCCGGCGGCGAAAACCTCTTTTTCACCGACGAGGACCGGGAGCCGCTGCTGGACGACTACGTCGTCCACGGCGGCCACCGCTTCTGGCACGCGCCCGAGGACGTCAACCGGACGTACGTCCCCGACGACGACCCCGTCGAGTGGGAGGAGACCGGCCGTGGCGTCCGGCTGGTCCAGCCCGTCGAGGCGTCGACGGGGATCCGCAAGCGGGTGAGTTTCGCCTTCGCCGCCGGGGAGCCCGTCGTCGAGGTCACCCACGAACTCGAAAACGAGGGGGTCTGGGAGGTCGAACTCGCCCCGTGGGCGATATCGGTGATGCGACCCGGCGGTACTGCGGTGGTGCCGCTCTCGCGTGGCGACCCCGAGTCGGTGCTTCCCGACCGGTCGCTGTCGCTGTGGCCCTACACGGACCTGAGCGACGAGCGGTTGACCTTCGCCGACGAGACGACCCTGGTCGACCAGGCCGCCGACGGCGAGGGACCGCTCAAGGTCGGCGCATCGGGCGGCGACGAGTGGGCGGCCTACGTCACGGACGGGACGGCCTTCGTCAAGGAGTTCGCCTACGACCCGGCGGCGACCTATCCCGACGGCGGGTCGGCCGTCGAGGTGTACGCCGCGGTGAACTCCCTCGAACTGGAGACGCTCGGGCCGCTGGCGGAACTCTCGCCCGGGGAGTCGGCGGTCCACACCGAGACCTGGCGCCTCGTCGACGGCGTCGACGACCCGGTCGGGTCGGACGCGCCGGCCGCCGAGGTGCGGGACGCGTTCCGGTAATCGGTGCAGGGGACGCGTTCCGGGAGTCGCGGCGTCGGGCCGGCCCGGTGGACACGTCGGTGCGGAACTCGTCTCCGGACCGGCGCGGCCGAGCAGTTTCATCCGCGGAAATCGGACTGATAGGTTTTTTGTCCCCCCTGTCTAACGTGGGGGCGTGCAGTCGACATCGGCCGGGGACATCAGGGCGGTCCTCGAGGAGTCCGGGCCGGACTACGAGGAGTTCAGCTTCGAGCCCGCCGCCGGTGGCATCAGGGCCGATGTCTTCCTCGTGACGCTGGTCGTCGAGGGGACCGAGTACGAGGTGGTGGTGAAGTTCAAACCGGAGGGGGACGACCGCTTTGCCGTCGAGCCCCGGCTCCACGAGTACGTCGCCGACCGGATGGACATCCCTGTTCCCCGCATCCTGGTCTTCGAGCAGGAGCCCGAGGCCGACGTCCCGCCGTACTTCGTGACCGAGCGGGTCCGGGGGGAGAACCTGGCCGACCGGTACGGCGAGATGACCGACGACGACTGGGACAGGGTGGTCACACAGGTCGGGACGATCCTGGGCGACCTCCACGATGGCATCGCCTTCGAGGCGTTCGGCCGGCTGATGCTCTACGACGACCGCATCACGATCCGCAACTGGCGGGGCAACTGGCGGGAGTACTTCGGGGACCTGACGCGGGGTCACATCGACTACCTCGACCGGACGCCGTTCTCGGGCGTGCAGTCCCGCGCCGGCGAGGCGCTGGAAGCGGGGCTGGGTGCGGTCCCCGAGGACGGCGTCCCGCGGCTGGTCCACGACGACTTCCAGCCGACGAACCTGCTCTGTCTGCTCGACCGCGAGGAACCCATCACGGCGGTGCTGGACTGGCAGGACACGCTCGCCGCACATCCGGACTACCAGCTCGCCCAGGCGGAGTTCCTCTACATCGACTCGACGTTCGACGACCCGGAGACCTGCGAGCGTCTCCGCGAGCGGCTGTACGACGGCTACCGGCAGCACCGCGAGTTCGACCCCGACGGGAGCTACGAGGCGTGCAAGACCGTCTACCAGCTGTCGACGCTCCTGTGGCGCATGACTGGGTTCGCGGACGCCTTCGACGAGGACGACCTCGGGCGCGCCCGGGCGGAGTTCCAGTACCGCCAGCAGTTCGACCGCCTGGCCGACCGGTTGCTCGACTGACCGGGCGACGCGCCCGGCGTCCCGACGGCCAGCGTGACTGTTTATCGAAATAGAAGTTTTTATGAGACAGGTCTTCGGACGTTCGGACTGGCATGCCCTCCATCAGCACGCTCGTGACGGACCCGGACGCGTTCTTCCGGGACCGAAGCGAGTCGCCCTCCTGGGTGGGTCCCGCCCTGGTGGTGACGCTCATCGCGATACTGGGCGTCGTCGCGGGAGTCATCAGGATCCGCACGATGGGACAGATATTCGAACGGATAATGGCGGACGCGGGAGGCGGGGCTGATGCCACCGGCTTCTTCCAGGCGTTCCAGCTGGCAGGTATCGTCATCGGCTTCGTCGTGACATACGTCGTCTGGCTGCTGTACGGGGCGTACTTCTACGGCGCCTCCGCCCTGTTCGACGGAACCGGGAAGTTCACGACGACGCTGAAGCTCGTCGGCTGGGGCTTCGTCCCGAGCCTCGTCGGGTCGCTGTTGAACCTCCTCATCGTCGTCTACCGGTTCCGGATCCGGGGGTTCGACGTCCCGTCGAACCTGAGCGGGCAGGCGGCCGCCCAGTACATGCAACAGGTCAACAGCGGCCCGCTGGTCACGCTCGCCGCGGTGCTCGGCATCGTGTTCACGCTCTGGAGCGGCCTGCTGTGGACCTTCGCCGTGAAACACGCCCGCCAGCTCTCGACGCGCAACGCTGCAATCACCGTCGTCCTCCCGGTGCTGATCGGGCTGGGAGTCGGCGGATTTGCGGTCTTCAACGCCCTCTAACGATGCTCGGAAAACGTGCGCTCCTCCTCGCGACCCTGGTAGCGCTGGCTATCGTCCCCGGCCTCGCCGCCGCGGAGATGGACGTCACCGTCTCGGACGTCGCGGTGTCGCCCGCCGACCCGGTCCCCGGCGACGAGATAACGGTCGAGGCGACCGTCGAGAACCTCGCGACCAACGACGCGGGCTACCGCGTCGACCGCATCACGCTGCAGGACCCCGACGACGACGCGGAGGTCTACACCGACGTGAGCGACCTGGGGACCATCCCGGTCGGCGAGTCCAAGACCGTCCCGCTGTCGGTGTCGTTCGACGACGAGGGCACCTACGACCTGCGGGTGAAGGTGTACGGCCGGTCGACCGAGACCGGCCAGCGGACCGTCGTCCAGCACCCCGTCACGCTGCGGGTCCGTGACCGCGCGCCCCAGGTCGACGTCGACGCCAACGACACGGGCGTCGGCATCACCAACACCGGGTCGGTGACGGTCGCCAACAGCCTCTCGTCGTCAATCGAGGGCGTCGAACTCGCCGTCGACGGCGCGGACGTCGACGTCACGAACCGCCGCGAGGTGCTCGCGACCGTCGAGAGCGGCGACTCCCGGACCGTCGAGTTCGACTACCGCCCGGAGTCGGCCGGCGAGCACGCCATCAACGCGACGCTCACGTACACGACCGCCGGGGGCGTCGAGCGGACCGTCTCCGAGACGGTGACGATCCGTGCCCGGCGGGTCAGCCCGCAGATCGACGTCAGCGTCAACGACTCCGTCGCGGGCGTCCCCGCGACCGGGACGGTCACAGTCGCCAACGGCGTCGGTGCCAGCATCCGCAACGTCGAACTCACGGTCGACGGCGATGACGTGACAGTCACCGACGACCGGGCGGTGTTCACCCGCGTGGCCGACGGCGACTCCGTCACGACGGCCTTCCGGTTCCGGCCGGAATCCGCCGGCGACCGGACGCTCGACGCGACGCTCACCTACACGACCGGCGGCGTCGAGCGGATCGTCTCCGAGACGGTCACCGTCGACGCCGAACCGCTGCGCGACCGCGTCTCGCTGGACGTCACCACCACCCAGGGCGGGAGTTCCCAGGTGGTCGTCGTCGACGTCCTCAACCAGGGCAACGCCCCGGCGACGAACGTCTCGGTCGGCGGGAGTTCGCCCAACGCGACGGTCTCGCGGGCGCTGGTCGAGCGCGTCCCGCCGGGCGAGTCCCGGACGGTCCGGCTGAACACGACGCTGTCGGGCGACAGCGCCGACCTCGCCGTCGAGGCGAGCTACGACCTGGGTGACCGCAGCGGCAGCACGGCCGTCGAGACGCCCGTGACCCGGACCCAGGGGACCATCAGCCTCACCGGCGTTCGGGTCGTCCCGGAGGGCGAGCGGTTGCGGATCACCGGGAGCGCGAGCAACCTCGGGACGACCGACGCCGAGAGCGTCCTCGTCAGCGTCGTCGGGACCGACCGCGTCACGCCGACCGAGCCCAACCCCGAGTTCTTCGTCGGGCCGGTCCCCGCGAGCGACTTCGCGTCGTTCGACGTCTACGCGACCACGGAGGGCAACGTCTCGACGATCCCGGTCGAGGTCAGCTACATCGTCGACGGCGACCGGAAGTCCCGCACTGTCGAGGTCGACGCCGGTGGCGCCAGTCGCGCGCTGGAAGCACAGCAGCGGGCCGAAGCGGCCGACACCGGCGGGAGCGGCGGGTTCCCGGTCATCGCGGTCGCCGTCGGCCTCGCCGTGCTCGTGGCAGTGGTCGCCATCATCGTCCAGGCGTGGAGGACGAGCCGTGGCGGTGATTGAGACCCGGAACGTCGTCAAGCGCTACGAGACCGGTGGGGAGACGCTGACCGCCCTGAAGGGCATCGACTTCGCGGTCGAACCCGGGGAGTTCGTCTCCATCATGGGCCCCAGCGGGAGCGGCAAGACCACCCTGCTGAACCTGCTCGGGCTGCTGGACGACCCCAGCGAGGGCGAGGTCCTGCTCGACGGCGAGGACGTCACCGGGCTCTCGGACCGCGAGCAGACCCGCGCCCGCAAGCGGACCATCGGGTTCGTCTTCCAGCACTTCTATCTCATCGCCACCCTCACCGCGAAGGAGAACGTCGAGATCCCCGCGCTGTTCGACCGGGACCCCACCCTGGAGGGGCGGTCGGTCGACCTGCTGGAACGGATGGGGCTGGGCGACCGCCTCGACCACAGGCCCGACGAACTCTCGGGCGGACAGAAACAGCGGGTCGCCATCGCCCGCTCGCTGATCAACGAGCCGCGGGTCGTGCTGGCCGACGAACCGACAGGGAACCTCGACCGCGAGACCGGCCGGCAGATCCTGGAGGAGTTCGTCGCGGTCACCGAGCGCGACGTCGCCGTCGTCGCCGTCACGCACGACGAACTCGTCAACGAGTACGTCGACCGCACCGTGAACCTCGTCGACGGCTACATGGGGGAGGACGCCCCGACTTCGACCGGGTCGGCCGGCGAGCACGGGGCCGCGTCGGACGCGGACGGAGCCGTCGCTCCATCGGGGGCTGGCGAGCGCGACGCGGAACCCGACGGGACCTTCGAGGGGGTCGAATCGAGACGCGACGACAGCGGGGGTGACCGGTGATGTTCGGTGCGGTCTACCGGCGGCTCCCGTCGCTGCTGATGGCCCGGCGGAACCTCGGGCGGACGAAGGTCCGGTCGATCCTGGCGGCGCTGGGTATCGTCATCGGCGTCATCGCCATCGCGTCGCTGGGGATGTTCGGGCTGACGCTGCGCTACCAGATCACCCAGAGCCTCGGCGACATCGGCAACCAGGTGCTGGTCACGCCGGGCGAGGACAGCGACGCTATCACCGAACGCGACCTCCGCGAGATCGAGGCAGCCGCGGGGCCCGAGGCGAGAGTCGTCCCCTCGAAGACCCGGATCACGACGGTGAGATACGGGCGAAGCGGGTCGCGAGAGCCATCGGCGGTCGGCGAGCAACGGACGATACAGGGGATCGAGAACCCCGGGCTGATCTACACGGCGGCCGAAGGCGAGATCCCCGAGCCCTACCGGAGCGGCGCGCTGATCGGCCCGGACCTGGCCGAACAGCAGGACCTCGAACCCGGCGACGCCATCTCGATAAACGGCTCCTCGACGCGTATCGTCGGCGTGCTGGCGGCCGGCGACGGCTTCGGGTTCGCGAGCCCGAGCAACGAGATCATCCTCCCCAACCGCGAGTTCCAGTCGCGGGGGTACAGCCAGGTGCTGGTCAGCACCCGGAGTTCGACCGCCGCCAACGAGACGGCCGTCGCGCTCCGGTCGCGGCTCAACGGCCGCCAGGAGCGGGTCTCCGTGCAGGACTTCTCCTCGGTCGCGGAGAACATCGGCCGGACGTTCCAGGCGCTGAACGCCTTCCTCATCGGGATCGGCTCCATCTCGCTTCTGGTCGCCGGCGTGAGCATCCTCAACGTCATGCTGATGAGCACGGTCGAGCGCCGCGAGGAGATCGGCGTCATGCGCGCCGTCGGCTTCCAGAAGCGCGACGTCCTGAAGATCATGCTCTCGGAGGCGGTGTTGCTGGGGCTGCTCGGCGGCCTCGTCGGCATCGCGTTCAGCCTCGTCGCCGGGATGGCGATCAACGAGTTCATCGTCGGCGACGCGCTGCTGGCCTTCCGGCCGTCGAACTTCCTCTACATCGGGCTGGCGTTTTCCTTCGGCGTCGGGACCAGCCTGCTCTCCGGCCTCTATCCCGCGTGGAAGGCCGCGAACGAGCGCCCGGTCGAGGCCCTCCGGAGCTGACCCCCCGGCCCGGTATCCACCTCCGGGACCGCCCTCTCGCCGGACCCCGTCGACACCGGCCCCTCGCCGGTCCACCTGGGCGTGGCGGCGTTCGGGGTCCTCTTGGTCGTCCCCGGGGGCTGGCGGATCGCGACGGAGCGGTGACCGCGGAACTCGACGAAAATCGCGGGACTCAGTCGGCGCTCGGGGCGGCGAGGCCGACGTCGATCTCGCCCGCGTCGAGTTCCCGCTCGATCTCGCGGGCGGCCCGGACCATGTTCTCCATCTTCCCGTAGGCGGCCTCGCGGGGCAGGAGTTTGAGCCCGCAGTCGGGGCTGATGGTGAGCTTCTCCGGCGGGACGACCTTGAACCCCTCCAGGATGTTCTGCTTGATCTGCTCGACGGACTCCACCTCGGCGTGGTGGGCGTCGACGACGCCCAGCGCGAGGTCGGGTTCGAACTCGGGGTCGGCGAAGACGTCGATCTGCTGGTAGTCGTCGTTGAACAGTTCGACGTCGAACTCGTCGATGGGGTAGTCGTTGACCTCGGGGTAGATCCGCGAGTAGTCGCCGTAACAGACGTGCAGGCCGACCCGCACCTCCTCGGAGACACCGTCGGACGCGTCCGACGAGCCACCGTTCGCTCCGCCCACGGAGATGTCGTCGACGATGCGTTCGAGACACTCGCCGACGACGGCGTGGTCGTCGGGGGTCATCGCCAGCGCGGGTTCGTCGATCTGGATGTATCGCGCGCCGGCGTCGACGAGGTTCTCGATCTCGGTGTTCACGAGGTCGGCCAGCGCGTAGGCGTACTCCTCGTAGTCGTCGTAGTGCTCGTTGAAGCTGAACCGCGCGATGGTGTAGGGGCCCGTGATGGGCACCTTCACGGGCCGTTCGGCCACGCTGTCGGTGAACTCGAACTCGTCGACGAGCCACGGTTCGTCGTACGCGACGTCGTCGACGACGGCGGGTTTGTCGAAGGTGTTGTGCCCCCACACCTTCACGCGGCCGGGGAACTCGTAGCCGTCGATGCGGTGGGCGAAGTACTCGACCATCTCGGTGCGGCGCATCTCGCCGTCGACGACGACGTCCAGGCCGGCCCGCTCGTGTTCCCCCGTGATGAGCCGTGCGGCGTCGTCGGCGGCCTCCTGCCAGTTGTCGTCGTCGAACCCGGAGTCGGGCTCCTCCCACAGTTCGCGGGCGCGGTCGACCCACTTGGGCTTCTTGTAGCTCCCGACCACGGTGGTCAGGAGGAAGTGGTCGTTCGGGTGATTCTCCGGTCGGAACTGCTCGCGGTCGGTCATGCGAGGATCACCGCCGTGATTCGAGCGTGACGTCGATGGTCGCAGCCCGTGCAGCGAAGCGAACCGGACCGTCCATCGGTAGTCATGCGGTCACCTCCTGTTCGACGGCGGCCAGCGCGTCCAGTTTCCGCCCGAACTTCCCGACGGGCAGGTAGAACAGCCCCGTGTTCGCCGTGACGTAGACCCGCTCGAAGTCGGCGCCGGGCGTGTTCTCCAGCACGTAGTCGACGCGCTCGCGGATCTTCGAGGGGGACTCGACGAGCGTGTTCTGCCCGTCGGTGACGCCCAGCGCGACGTCGCCGGTGCAGCCGTACTCGTTGACGTTGTAGACGGTCTCGTTGTGGCCGTTGACGAAGTCGAAGCCGACGGCGTCGAGGTCGGCGTCGAGCAGGTGGGCGTACACTTTCTCCGCCAGGCCGCCCGCACCCTCGCGGGACTCCCAGTAGGTGTGGGCAACGACATCGGCGTCGACGGCCGACGCGACCGCGTCGATGGCGTCGCTCGCGCGCTCGTCGGCGCTGTCGCCGGGCGGGGACTCCAGCAGCGAGGGCTCCAGCAGGAACAGCGTCTCCACCTCGGGAAACGCCCCGGCCTCGGCGGCGAGGAACTCCGTGACCCCCTCCAGCAGGGCGGCCTCGTCGCCGTAGTGGTCGTCGGTCGCCAGGTCCGCCAGCGTGTAGGGGCCGGGCAGCACCGCCTGGAGGCCCTCGTCGACGAGTTCGGTCGCGGCGTCGAGTTCCGCGGCGATATCGCCGCCCGGCGTCAGTTCGCCGGTGACGACGGGTTCGCGGTAGAAGTTGTTGTTGTCGAAGTAGCGGACGATGCCGCGGGTGTCGACGTTGTCGTGGACCGCCAGCGGGTGCGCGAGCATGTCGTCCCAGCGGAGTTGGCCCTCGACGACGCGGTCGAGGCCGGCCTCCTGCTGTCGGTCGACGACCTCGCGTCGTGCGCGGTCGTAGGCGTCAGTCACCTCGGGGTCGTCCGTCGGAACGAGGTCCCCTTTCTGGTGGCCTTTCAGGTCGGCCAGTTCGTCTTTCGCCCGGTCCGGGAGCGGGTACAGCCCCGGCGTGGTCGAGACCAGTTCCGTCATTACCGCCGGCTACGAAATGACGCAGTATAATATTTCCCATCTACTCTGATGCCTGGTGGTAATCCCGACGGCCGCGGTTGCGGCCTTCTACGTGGCCGGACGGTCGGATCCGGACCGGTCCGCGGTCAGGCCCGGGTCAGTTCGAGCACGAGCAACCGCTCGAACCGGAAGGACTCGCTGGCGACTTCCCGGGCGTCCAGACCGCGGACCGCGGCGTACTCCCGTACCTCGTCGGGGCCGGTCATCGTGGACACGAGCAGGTAGACCCGTCCACCGGGCGCGAGAACGCGACCCACGTCGTCGAGGAACGGTTCGACGACGGCGCGGCCGTCCTCGCCGCCGGTGATCGCGGTCTCCAGCCAGTCGCCCCACCCGCTGTCCTCGGGTTCGGGGAGGTACGGCGGGTTGAACGCCACGACGTCGACGGCACAGTCCCGGAACGGGGCCGTCAGGTCCGCCCGGACGACGGGCACGCCCGCGTCGGCGGCGTGTTCGCAGGCGTGGGGGTTCAGGTCCGACCCGACGACCTCGACCCCCGCCTTGCGAGCCCGCCGCGCGACGTAGCCCGACCCCGTGCCGACGTCGAGCAGCAGGTCGCCCGCCGCGACGCCCTCGACGACGGCGTCGGCGAGCAACTCGGAGTCCTCTGCGGGGTCGTACACCACGTCGACGCCGCGCTGCTCGGCCAGACTCGGCACCTCGTTCCCGCCACCTCGTGGGCGAGTCGGGCGAGTTCGGCGAACTCGGCGGGGGTGACGTCGCCGGCGCGGCGACCCATGAGGTCCCCGTCGGCGGCCGCGACGACGGCGTCGGGGTCGCCCAGCCCCGAGATGTGGGCGGTGTTCCGGACGGCGTTGCGCATCGTCTTCCGGCGCTGGGTGAACACGGCCCTGAGAAACCGCATGAGGAAGTCGTCGTCCGGGGCGTCGTAGGCGGGGTCGCGGGGCGTCGTCCTGACGACGGCGCTCTCGACCGCGGGCGGCGGCGAAAACGCCTCCGGAGGGACCGTTTCGACCACCGCGACGCCGGCGTAGTGACCCGCGGTCACGGAGAGGCGGCCGTAGTCGTCGGTCCCGGGGTCGGCGGCCATCCGCTCGGCGAACTCCCGCTGGAACATGAGGACCATGGGTCGGCCCCGCGGGAGCAACCGGAAGGCGATCTCGCTGGAGGCGCCGTAGGGCAGGTTCGACACCGACGCCGAGAACTCCGGGAGATCCACGTCGAGCGCGTCGCCCTCGATGACCGTGAGCACCCCCGCCTCGACCTCGGCGGCGAACTCCTCGCGCAGAAACGCGGCGAGGTCGGGGTCGCGCTCGACCGCCGTCACGCGGTCGGCGGCCGCGAGCAGGCGGTCGGTCAGCGCGCCGGTCCCCGCTCCGACTTCGAGGACGTGCGAGAGGTCCGCGTCGGCCTCGCGGGCGTACCCGGGCAGGCGGTCGAGGACGCGGTCGTCGACGAGGAAGTGCTGGTCGCGGTCGGGGTCGCCGCGAGCGCCCGCGCGGGCGAGAAGCCCGTCCGGGTCCCGACTCCCGGGTTCCGGTCTCGACCCGGGTGTCGGAGTCTCCTCCTCGCTCACGCTTCCTCGTGGCGGGCGAAGGTGCGGTACTTGAGGTCGTCCTCGCGGATCTCCTCCATGATGCGTTCGACGATGACCTCGCGGGGGTTGTGGAGGCCGCTGACCCGCTCTTTCAGGTCCTCGAAGCCCTCGAACGGGCGGCGCTTGCGCTCGTCGAGGATCGAGTTGCGGAGCTTCTTCCCGATGCCGGGCAGGAGATTGAGCTGGTGGAGCCGCAGCGTGATGGGCTGGGCATCGTTGTAGAAGTCGACGAACCGCTTTTCTTCCTCGTCGACGAGGTCCTCGACGACGTACTCCAGTTCGGACTGTGCCCCCCCGGACAGGCCCTCGTGCTCCACCTCCCCGACGTGCTCGAAGCGGTCGTCCGAGCGGTCCATCTCGACGGTATCCCCGATGGAGACGCCGGCGTCCTCGTCGAGAACGACCTCGTAGAGCCGGAAGTCCTCGCGGTCGAGCGCGTACGCCAGCGGCTGTTTCTGGTACTGCGGTCGGTCGTCCTCGGTCCGGCCGTGAGCCAGGAAGTCGAGAACGACCGCCGCCGGCGCGGACGACTCGTCGCGCTCGGTGTCGCTCATGCTACGGGGGTACGAACAGGCGGAACTTAAACCTCCGCGGTCCCGTCGGGTCGCGGAGCGGTCATGAAAAACGGCAGTCGGCGGTCAGGCGTACTTGGCGACGACTTCGAGGATCTCGTCGAGTTCGTCGCCCGACAGGGAGTAGCGCTCCTGGGCGTAGACGGCCCGCAACTCGTCCCGGTCCCGGGGCTGGAGGTCGGCGATCTTGTAGGCGGTCGCCTCGTCGACCTTCTCCAGTTCGAGCAGTTCCGCGACGAACTCGTGGGACTTCTCGGGGTCGAGGACGGCGAAGCGGTTGACGTGTTCGATCGCCCGCGCGAGTTCGTAGCGCATCTCGCGGTCCTCGTCGGCCGCGCGCTCGCGCTCGAGCTCCTCCAGGATCTCCTTGGTCTCGGCGACGGTCAGGAACTCCTCGTCCAGCTTCTCCTTGAATATCGTCATTCCTGACGGCGGAGGTGTGCGGCCTTGACGATGAGCGTCTTCTCGATGCCACCGTCGGTAACGGCGACGGTGTAGGCCGTCCCCTGCTGGCCGGTGACCTCGCCGGTCCGGCCGTCGAAGCGCGGGTGGTACCGCCCGTCGGGGACGCTCGGGTCGATCGAGAGGTGGACCCTCTCGCCGACCTCGTACTCCTCGACCGCGCGCTGGGGCGGGGACGTCCCTCGCTCGCGTGGCTCGTTCCGTAGCTTGTTCCGCGTGTTCGACCGGGGTCCGTTGGAGTTGGGCATTCGTGGGTCCCGGTTGGCCAGTCACGCTTATAAAACGTGCGTTCCGGAGCGGCCGTGACTCGCCGTCACGAGGGCGGACTGACCGAAAGAATCGGGGCCGTCATACGGTCGGTTGTCATACTGCCGGCTGTAAGTCTGTCAAGAATTTCGCCGCCCCGGGGCGGCGAATATCTTCACGAAGTTACAGCCGGCAGTATCAATCGTTTCCGGATTTCGTCGAATCGGTAAGTCATTGCGGGATCAAATCGGTACAACCGGCCGTATCAGAGGCGGCCGACGCTCTGGACCTCGACGGACTCGACCTCGGACGCCTCGGCGAAGGCCTCCTCGACGGCCTCGGTCCCGCCGGCGTCGTCGGGGACGATGACCGTCGGGAGCAGCGCGACGAGACCGAAGGCGACGTCGTCGCGCTCGAAGCCGCTGATCTCCGCGGCCTCCGGGAGGATGTCGTGCAGGCGCTCCTCCAGGGCGTCGAGGTCGACGTCGGGGCTCTCGGGCATGACCTTGATCCGGGCGGCGACGTCGGACATCTCAGGGCCCCCTGAACCCGCAGTCGGGACACTCGTAGAGGTTGCTCTGCTTGCGGCACTTCGCACACCGGTAGATCCGGTGGCCGCAATCCGGACACTTGAACGCGGCCGCGTTCGTGCCGGCGATGTTGATGCCACAGGAGACGCATTTCTGCTGGCGCTTCCCTTCGGTTTCGCTCATACCCCCCCTATCCCCTCGCGGGGTTTAACCGTTGTCAACTCGACCGGCGACGAAACCGCCGCGCCCGGCGCGGTCGGCCGCGCTTCCCGTCGGTCGGCCCTCTCATACGGTCGGTTGTACCGATTTACAACCGACCGTATCACCCGAAGTTCTCGATCTTGGCGGTGCTGGTGTCCCCGCCGGCCGCTTCGATGGCCGCCGTCGCGGCGTCGATGAACTCGGCGAAGCCGTAGACGAACAGGGGGGCGTCCCGGCCGTGCCGGTCGAGGGCGCTCTCGACCGCCGCCCCCAGGGACTCGCCGTCGGCGAGCACCGCGACCGTCGCGCCCCGCTCGCGGAGCCGCTCGATCCGCCCGGTGTGGACGGGGTGGTCGTCGCGATAGACGACGACCGCCTCGTGGCCGTCGTCGAGCGCCCGCTCGGCGATAGCGACGGCCGGTCCCACCCCCGGCCCGCCCGCGAGGACGACCACCGGGTCCTCGCCCTCGTAGTAGTCGCTCCCGAACGGCCCCGAGACGCGGACGGCGTCCCCGGCTTCCAGGTCCGCCAGCACCGGCCCGACGTCGCCGTCGGGGTCGATCTCGACCGTGATCTCGAAGGTGTCATCGACGTCGGGCGAGGAGATCGTGTAAAACCGGGACTCCTCGCCGTCGGGGGTATCGAGGGTGAGCTTGACGAACTGGCCCGGCCGGGCCGCGAAGGCAGCGGGCGACTCGAAGTCGATGACGACTGTCCGTTCGCCGACCGACTCGACGGCCGCGACGGCCAGCGTGCTGTCTTCCATACCGAAACCCCTGCCGCCCACGCAATTGGCCCTTTCGCTCGCGGGGCGGGGTGTATACTGGTCGACAGAACGGTTGATAGCATTCGCCCCCCGCCGCGTCTCGGCGAATATCTATCAGGGCCTCTGTCGACCAGTATAGCCCACGGTACGTGTGCCACGGCCGGCGCGACGACGACGACCCGACGGCCGAATTTTTTTGCTCGATACCGGCAAACGCGGTAACCCAGATCCGGCGGATTCACACCGAACGTGCAGTTATTCCCCGGAGTCGCGGGTCGGAGCGGGCTATTACAGAAGTCTTTTTGTCGGGCAGGGGGTACTCGTTCGCAGAATGCCCGAGGACCTGAACTGGGCCATCGGCGGAGAGGCGGGCGACGGGATCGACTCCACCGGGAAGATCTTCGCCCAGGCGCTGTCGCGCGCCGGTCGCCACGTCTTCACGTCGAAGGACTTCGCGTCGCGGATCCGCGGCGGCTACACCGCCTACAAGATCCGAACGTCGGTGGACCGCGTCGAGAGCGTCGTCGACAGACTGGACATCCTCATCGCGCTGACCGAGCGGACCATCCACGAGAACGAGGCGGAACTCCACGAGGGCAGCGTGATCATCTACGACGGCGAGCGGTCGACGATGCAGGACGTCGAGGTACCCGAGGGGACTCACGCCCTGACCGTCCCGCTCAAGCGCCTCGCCGAGGAGGCAGGCGGCGCCATCATGCGCAACGTCGTCGCGCTGGGCGCGGCCTGCCAGGTGGCGAACTTCCCCATCGAGAACCTCGACGAAGCGCTGGCCAAGCGCTTCTCGGGCAAGGGCGAGGCCATCGTCGAGAACAACGAGAAAGCCGCCCGCCTCGGTCAGGAGTACGTCGCCGAGAACTACGACCTCCCGGTCGACTACGACCTGGAGACCACCGACGAGGACTACGTCCTGCTCAACGGCGACGAGGCCATCGGCATGGGCGCTATCGCCGCCGGCTGTCGCTTCTACGCCGGCTACCCCATCACGCCCGCGACCGACGTCATGGAGTACCTCACCGGGCGCATCGGGGACTACGGCGGCGCGGTCGTCCAGGCCGAGGACGAGCTCTCGGCGGTGAACATGGCGCTGGGCGCGGCACGGGCGGGCGCGCGGTCGATGACGGCCACCTCGGGCCCGGGCATCGACCTGATGACCGAGACGTTCGGCCTCGTCGCGACCACCGAGACCCCCCTCGTCATCTGTGACGTGATGCGCTCGGGACCCTCGACGGGGATGCCCACCAAGCAGGAACAGGGCGACCTCGACATGCTGCTGTACGGCGGCCACGGCGAGATCCCGCGGTTCGTCGTCGCCCCCACGACGGTCTCGGAGTGTTTCTGGAAGGCCGTCGAGGCGTTCAACCTCGCCGAGCAGTACCAGACCCCGGTCTTCCTGGTCTCCGACCTCTCGCTCGCCGTGACCGAACAGACGTTCCCGCCCGAGACCTTCGACATGGACGAGGTCGAGATCGACCGCGGGAAGGTCGTCGACGAGGACGAGGTCGACTCCTGGCTCGACGAGCAGGGCCGCTTCCAGCCCCACTTCCCGACCGCCGACGGGGTCAGCCCCCGCGCGTTCCCCGGGACCGCCGACGGCGCCCACATGACCACGGGCCTCGAACACGACGCGCTCGGCCGCCGGACCGAGGAGGAGGAGGTCCGCGTCGAACAGGTCGACAAGCGCAACCGGAAGGTCGAGACCGCCCGCGAGGAGGAGGAATGGGACTACCGCGAGTTCGGCGACCCCGGGGCCGACACGCTCGTCGTCTCGTGGGGCTCCAACGAGGGCGCGATGCGCGAAGCGCTCGGGTTCCTGGAGGAGCGCGGCCACGACGTGCGGTTCATCTCGGTGCCCTACCTCTTCCCGCGGCCGGACCTCTCCGAGGAGGTCGCCGCGGCCGAGGACGTCATCGTCGTCGAGTGTAACGCGACCGGGCAGTTCGCCGACGTGCTCGAACACGACGTGCTCGAACGGGTCCAGCGGGTCAACAAGTACACCGGCGTCAGGTACAAGGCGGACGAACTCGCGGCGGAGGTCGCAGCGGCGATCACGGGCGACGCGGGCGACACACAGGAGGTCGAAGCAAAATGAGCTCGGACGTTCGGTTCACGGACTTCAAATCGGACAAGCAACCGACGTGGTGTCCCGGCTGTGGCGACTTCGGGACGATGAACGGCATGATGAAGGCCCTCGCGGAGACGGGCAACGACCCGGACAACACGTTCGTCGTCGCCGGGATCGGCTGTTCCGGCAAGATCGGGACCTACATGCACAGCTACGCGCTCCACGGCGTCCACGGGCGCGCCCTGCCGGTCGGCATCGGCATCAAACTCGCCAATCCCGACCTCGAAGTGATGGTCGCCGGCGGCGACGGCGACGGCTTCTCCATCGGCGCCGGCCACTTCGTCCACGCCGTCCGGCGCAACGTCGACATGTCCTACGTCGTCATGGACAACCGCATCTACGGGCTGACCAAGGGCCAGTTCTCCCCCACCTCCCGCGAGGACTTCGAGACCGCGACTTCGCCCGACGGCACGGACATGCCCCCGGTCAACCCCCTCGCGCTGGCCTACGCCGCCGGCGCGACGTTCATCGCCCAGTCCTTCTCCTCGGACTCCCAGCGCCACACGGAACTCGTCAAGGAAGCCATCGAACACGACGGCTTCGGCTTCGTCAATTGCTACTCGCCGTGTGTGACGTTCAACGACGTCGACACCTACGACTACTTCCGGGACTCGCTGGTCGACCTCGCGGAGACCGACCACGAATCGACCGACCCCGCCGACGCCAAGGGCAAGATCCTCGAAGGCGACAAGGAGTACATGGGCGTCCTCTACCGGGACGAGGACTCCGTCCCGTGGAACGAGCGCCAGGGCATCGACGAGGACATGTCCGACATCCCCGACGACGCCCCCGAAGACGCGATGGACCTGGTCCGCGAGTTCTACTAGACCACCTTTTTCCGCGCGGGGTTTCCTCGCTCACTGCGTTCGCTGCGGGAACCCCGCACGCAAAAACGTGGGCGAAAAAGCGGGACCTCACTGCGTTCGGTCCCGTGAACCGCGCCTCGCTCCGCTCGGCGCGGATGCTCTCTTCTGATCCCGCTCATTCCCCGGATCCTGTCACGATAGTGCTCGTCCACACCCCGAACAAAACCTGTTGGGGTGGGTGAAAATGAGGGGGTATTCCTAACCCTGCTGCATGAACGTTTTCTGGCACCGTCGGGACCTCCGACTGCGGGACAACCGCGGGCTGGCGATGGCCGCCCGCGACGGCGAGGTGCTCCCGGTCTTCGTCGTCGAGGAGGAACTTCTCCGGCGGATCGGCGACCGTCAGCGCGCCTTCTTCATCGCCGGCCTCCACGAACTCCGGGAAGCCTATCGCGAGCGCGGCGCCGACCTCCTGGTCTGCGAGGGCGACCCCGCGCTCGCGCTGGCCGACGTCCGCGAACGCTACGACGTCGACGCCGTCTACTACACCACCCACTACAGGCCCGCGCGGTGCAACCGCGAGCGCCGCGTCGAGCGGCGCTTCCCGACGGTCGCCGCCGTCGACCTCACACTCGTCGACCCGACCGACCTCGCCCCCGCCTATCCCTCCCACAGCGAGTTCTACGACGACTGGACGGCCGGGCCGAAACCGGACCCCGCCCCCGCGCCGGACCCCGACAGGCTGGTCGACCCCGACGAGGACCGCGACCTGCCCGCGCTCGAGGCGGAGTTCGAACTCCCCGCGGCGGGGTACGAGGCCGCCCGCCGCCGGTACGACCGGTTCCTGGGCGACGGCATCGAGACGTACGCGGAGACGCGCGACGACCTCTCGGCGGCGGTCGACCGCCCCGTCGGTGCTGTCTCGCGCATGTCCCCGTACATCGCGGCCGGGATGATCGGGATCCGCGAGGTGTGGGCCGACGCCACCGACCGCCACGAGCGCGTCGCCGGCGCCGCCCGCCGCAACGTCGAGAAGTTCCGCTACGAGCTCTCCTGGCGCGAGGCCAACTACCACCTGCTGGCCCACGACCCGGACCTCCTCTCGAAGAACCACAAGGAGTTCCCCAACACCATCGCCTGGCGCAACGACGACGCCGACTTCGCCGCCTGGAAACGCGGCGAGACGGGCTACCCGCTCGTCGACGCCGGCATGCGCCAACTGGAGCGGGAGGGCTACATCCACAACCGGCCGCGACAGGTCGTCGCCTCCTTTCTGACGAAGCACCTGCTGGTCGACTGGCAGAGGGGCGCCCGTCACTTCGAAGCGGAACTCCTCGACCACGACCCGGCGACGAACTACGGCAACTGGCAGTGGGTCGCCTCGACGGGGACCGACACCGTCGACGTCCGCATCTTCGACCCCGTCGCACAGACGGCCAAGTACGACCCCGACGCCGACTACGTCCGCGAGTACGTCCCCGCGTTGCGCGAGGTGCCCGCCGGGAAGATACTCGAGTGGCCGACCCTCGACCGGGCGGAACGCCAGCGACTCGCGCCCGACTACCCCGGCCCCATCGTCGACAGGGACGCCGCCTACGAGCGCGCCCAGCGAGTCTTCGAGTCGGCGCTGGGCAAACGCTGATACGGTCGGTCGTACCGATTTACCGGTATTTCGCCGACCGGTTCGACGGAATCCGGAACTGACAACCGACCGTATGACGCTGGTCCGGCGGGGCCGCCGCGACCTGTCGACCACCCGGCCGCTCGGCCGGCGCGGGAGTCTCGCGTGATTTATACCGGGACCGGGAAAACGGGGGCGTGTGCAGGTCGGCGACACCGCCCGCGGTCTGGTCGAACTCACCCGCCCAGCCAACGCCGTCGCCGCGGGGGTGCTGGCCGTCGTCGGCGGCGTCGTCGCCCTCGACGCGTCCTCGGGCGGTGACGCCGTGGCCATCCTCGCGGCGAGCGCCACGACGGCGCTCGCGACCGGCGGCGGGATGGCCATCAACGACTACTTCGACCGGGAGATAGACCGGACGAACGACCCCGACCGGCCGATCCCGCGCGGGGCCGTCGCGCCCCGGACAGCCCTCGCGTTCAGCGCGCTCCTCTTCCTGGGGGCGGCCGCGCTGGCGCTGACGCTGCCGGCCCTGGCCATCGCCATCGCCGCCGTGAACCTCGCCGCGCTGGTCGCGTACACGGAACTGTTCAAGGGCCTCCCCGGCGTGGGCAACGCCCTCGTCGCCTATCTCGTCGGGAGCGCCTTCCTCTTCGGCGGGGCGGCGGTCGGCAACGCCGAGGCGTCGGCCGTGCTGGCGGTCCTCGCGGCGCTGTCGACGTTCTCCCGCGAGGTCATCAAGGACGTCGAGGACGTCGCGGGCGACC
The DNA here is from genome assembly GCA_003023785.1 of Halobacteriales archaeon QS_5_68_33. Lineage (GTDB taxonomy): Archaea > Halobacteriota > Halobacteria > Halobacteriales > Haloarculaceae > QS-5-68-33. Next base: position 21,061 of record PXRS01000077.1, read on the forward strand.
GGAGAGAAGGACTGCGGACCCTCCCCATCGCCGTCGGCGAGCGCCGCGCGCTGTGGGTGGCGACGGTGTCGCTGGCCGTCGCCATCGTCGCGAGTCCCGTCCCCTACCTGCTGGGGACGTTCGGCGTCACGTACCTGATCGTGGTCCTGCCGGCGGACGCGGTGATGTGCTACGCGGCCTACCGGAGTTTCGGGGACGCCACCGCCGGCCAGTCGCTGCTGAAGTACGGGACGTTTATCGCGACGGTGGCGTTCCTCGCCGGCCGGGCGACGCTTCTGGCGTGAGCGGGGCGCAACCGGAACGGGACAGACCGGGACCCGACCCGGTGCCGGCGGTCGAACCAGTCGGGAAGGTTCGGCACGTTCAGCAACACTCATTACGATCACGCCGGAGTAACGTGTATGGGCGACCACTACGACGTGGTGATAGCGGGGGCTGGACCCGCCGGCGCCCAGTGTGCGCGGGACCTGGCGGCACGCGACTACGACGTCGTCGTCCTCGAGACGGAGAACGAGGACGAGTTCCCGCGCCAGTCGAACAAGTCGACCGCCGGCACGTTCCCCTCCATGATGGCGTCGTTCGCCGTCCCGGACGACGTCGTGATGAACTTCACCGACAGCGTCGTCCTCGAGTCGCCGTCGAACTCGTTCACCCGCGAGCAGTCGGGCGCGGTGCTGGAGTTCGCCGACTTCAAGCGGTTCCTGGTGCGCGACGGGCGCGAACGCGGCGCGGAGTACCGGTTCGACGCCCGGGTCTCGGGCCCGGTCGTCGAGAACGGGCGCGCGGTCGGCGCCCGCTACAACGGCGACGAGGAGGTTTACGGCGATGTCGTGGTCGACGCGACGGGGCCGTCGGCGCCGCTGGCGAAGGAACTCGGCGTCAGCGACCTGGAGCGCGAGCGCCAGGCCATCGGCGTCGAGTGGGAGTTCGACGGCGTCGCGGTCGACCACCCGGACTACCCGGACCTGACCGACGCGATGATGCTCCGCCTGGACCACGACCTGGCCCCCGGCGGCTACTCGTGGATCTTCCACACCGGGGGCGACACCGCGAAGGTGGGACTGTGCTACATCCAGAACGAGTCCCACAGGCAGTACGCGGCCGATGGAATGGGGATCGACGACTATCTCGAACACTGGCTGGAGACCGACCCTCGGTTCACCGACGCCGAGCGCATCGAGGGCAAGAACGCCCACCGCGGGTCGGCACACATCCAGCCGCCGGAGGAGCTGAGTGCGCCGGGCTTCGTGGCCATCGGCGACACCGTCCCGACCATCGACCCGCTGTGGGGCGAGGGGATCCACAAGGGGATGAAGTCGGCCAGGGCCGCGGCCGCCACGGCCGACGCCTGTCTCACCGGGACGAAGGACGTCTCCGGCGAGGCGATGTCGGTCTACGACAGGCTCTGGCACTCGGAGGTCGCGCCCAACGCCGGGACGCGCCTGCTGCTGACCGAACTCCTGTATCTGGCGCCCAACGACCGCTACGACCGGCTGATGGCGGACCTGCGGTCGGCCGACGGCGACACGCTCACCGAGGTCAACGGCGGCAACAGGCTCGCCGTGCGGAAGCTGCTCCACCTCTCGGACCTCCCGCTCCTGGCGCGGTTCGCCCGCAAGCGGTTCGGCGGGTGACCGGCGGGGACCGACGGCCCGGAACGCGGGGCCGAAAGCGACCCGAGCCGTCGACCGCGCACCGACTGTCGGGTTCCCGACAATCTTTTAGTGTCGCCGGTCGCCACACCGGATATGACACGGGACTACAGCAGGCGCGAGTTCGTCGCAGGCTGTGGCTGCGCGGGGGCCGCCGCCCTCACGGGCGGCACCGCGGTGGCGGCCGCGACCGGACAGGACGACGCGCCGCCGACGCGCTGGAACCGGGCCTACCAGGGGGAAGGCAACGCGGTGACCAACGCGGCGGTCCCGGCGGTCGACGACGACGGGTTCGTCTTCGTCGGCGCCAGAGAGCCCGACAGCGGTGATAACGACCGCGTCGCCTGGCTCTACAAGGTCGACGCGACCGGCGAACTCGTCCGGGAGGAAACCTACAGCCGGCAGTCGACGACGGTGGCAAACGACCTGGTCGCCACCCGCGACGGCTACGTGCTGGCGGGGAACACCAGCGGCGGTCCCGACGGCGGCCGGGACGGGTTCGCGGTCGGCGTCGACGCCGAGGGGGCGTCCCGGTGGCAGCAGTCGTTCTGGTTCGCGCCCGAAAGCGAGGACGCGGTCAACGCCATCGTCCAGCGGCCGGACGACGGGTTCGTCTGCGCTGGCAGGACCGCCCGGTTCGAGGACGGCTGGGTCCAGCGGCTCGACAGCGACGGTGGCGTCGGACGGGAGGACACCTACAGCGGCGGCGACGGGAGCACGCTGTACGGGGTGGCGAACCATCCCGACGGCGGCTACTTCCTCGCCGGGGCAGGGTCGAGCAACACCGAGGACCTCCAGGGGTGGATCCTCCACGTCGACGACGACGGCAGCCAGGTGTGGTCCTCCTCGCAGTTCTACCGGCAGCGCAGCGACAGCGCGACCAACCCGTACAACGACTACAACGCCTTCTACGACGTCGCCCGGGCCGACCAGGGGTTCGTCCTCGTCGGCGCGACGGCGTTCGACCCCGCCAGCGGCCAGCGCGAGGGCTGGGTCATGGAGGTCAACAACACCGGCGTGCGCCAGTGGGCCGACCGGCTGGGAACCGACCGGTACACGGAACTGCACGGCATCGCGTCCACCGGCATCAAGCACTTCGTCGTCGGCGAGACGGCGACCAACAGCACCGGGGTCGAGGCCCGTGGATTCGCCGGGATGTACGACCTGGTGGGTAACCGACAGTGGTCGGCACCATACTCGGGCGACACGGCCGGCGGGTTCAGGGGAGCGGCCCTCGACGACAACGAGGGCCTCGTCTGTGTCGGACGGACGGCGTCGACGGCCTCGGCCGACGCCGACGGCTGGAGCGTCAAGGTCGGCGGTGAGGCGGTCGAGACGCCGACGCCCACCCCCTCGCCGACCCCGACGCCCTCGCCCACGCCCTCACCGGCGCCGTCGTCCCCGACGCCCGGCACGCCGGAGACGTCCCCGACGACGGCGTCGCTGACACCGACGCGGACGCCCACTGCCACGCCGACGGCGACGCCCGATACGGTCACGACGGACGCCGACGAGGGAGGCGGGCTCCCGCTCGCGACGTTCGGCGTCGGGTTCGTCATCGTTGCCCTCGGCGCCGGCGGGTACCTCTACTACCGGTTCGTCCACGGCGACGACGAGGGCGGTGACGGCGACGGAACGGTCGCCGGTCCCGGTCCGGGCACCGGCGGGTCGTTGATCCGCGGGTCGCCCTCGGCGGCCTCGCGGACGGCCTCGTCGGCAACGAGCGCGGCGTCCGCCGGCGCGAGTTCGCTCAAAACCTTTCGCCGCTGATAGTCCGTCCCCGGAAAGAAAGCTTATTCCCGGTCGTGGCAAACCCGTATCCATGGCCGCCGGGAACCAGAGTATCGTCGACGCGGTCCGCGTCGACCTCCGGAAGTTCCACGAGACGTGGATGGAGTTGGTCTTCCCGCGCCAGCGGGGGTCACAGCACTCGGTGCTGGGCAAATGGCAGCCCGAAACCCCCCGCGAGAAAGTCACGTACAACGGCTGGTCTGCCATCGGCGTCCTCGTCGTGGGGGTACTGTATCCGCTGGCGCTGGCGGGCGTGATCGTCCGCTTTCACGCCCGCAGGATCGAGTTCTCCATCGAGCGTATCGGCGCCATCGGCGTCTTCCTGTTCGCGGTCCTGTTCTGGGGCGGGCTGGCCGCGCTGGTCCACTTCCAGCTCGATTTCCCCGCCGACGAGGCCAACGCCATCGTCGCCGCGAGCGTCGTCGCCATCCTCGCGACCGGCCTCGCGCTGGTATTCCGCGCGGTCGACGGCCGCCCGGTCACGGTGCTTTTCTCGTACCCGCTCGGGATGACGGCCATCTTCCTGCCGCCGGTCGTCGCGGCGCTGCTCTCGGACCAGCTGGCGCAGTTCTCCATCGCCTACAGCGAACGGATCGCCGTCCTCATCCAGGATGACGTCCTCGCCAGGGTCGGCCTCGAGGACTACTTCGTCAGGAACTTCGACCGCGATGGCGGCGCCTACGTCATCATGTGGGTGGTCATCTCCGTCCCGCTCGGCTGGCTGCTCGGGATCATGGTGACGCTGGCCGACTTCCTCCGTCCGAAAGAAGCTGACGGCGAGGAGTGATACTGCCGGCTGTAAGTCTGTCAAGAATTTCGCCGCCCCGGGGCAGCGAATATCTTCACGAAGTTACAGCCGGTAGTATGACAACCGACCGCATCAGAGCGCCCCCGCGGGGTCGACCGCCCGGGGCTCGGGCACGTCCGTCCCGACGCCGACGTCGCCGGTTGACGATTCATCGAGGAGCACTGCTCCACCGGCCGAGAGCGGCGCGAGCACGCCCGCGACGACCGCTGCGGGGTCCGAAAGCGGCGCGCGTGGGGCGACGAGGTCCCCGCTCTCGATGGGGGTCTCGCGGGCGACCCGTTCGGCGGCCGCCAGCGCTTCCCGTTGCGTGACCGCTCGCTCCCCGGCCAGCAGGGCGCCTTCGGGGTCGACCTCGTCCGGGGGCGCGTTCGGGTTCTCGCTCCAGAGTTCGGCCTCGAAGTGTCGGGCGGTGGCCGCCCCGGGGACATCGCCGTAGGCGAGAACGCTCGTCCCGGGCCCGGGGTCGTAGGCGTCGACGCGGTCGGCGGGGGCGACCAGCGCCCGCGTCCCGACCGATTCCGGCGGGTCGAACCGGACGGTCGCGCCCAGGAGTCCGGCCCCGAGAGCGGCAGTCAGCGGCTGTGGCGAGAGCGACGCGCCGGGGTCGACGGCCACCGTCGCGTCACCGCGGACGCCGTAGTGCCGCAGGAGGTTGCCCGCCTTCCAGGCGTTCGTACAGAGCTTGTCGTAGCTGTACGAGCCGGCCCGGCCGTCAGTCCGGAGCGCGAGCGCGTCGCCGCGGCGTTCGCGCGCGACGAGGCCGCCGATGACGTCCATATCGGGGGTTCGAGCGGTGCGGGGAAAAGGGGTGTGACCGCGAGCGGGACGACCGGGACCAGATGCGAGCGACACTCGGCGGTGAAGTGGCGTACGCCTCGGTCGTCTCGACGCGTATGTTCAGAGTCGGCGCTGTGCGCGGTCGGCACTCTTGACGACGAGGTCGCCCGAGGCGGTTTCGAGGCGGAGCGAGCGCCCGCGTTCGCCGCCGAGGTCCTCGGCGACGACGGGGATGTCGAACTCCTCCAAGGTGCGTCGGCCGACCTCGACGTTTCGGGCGCCGATGCCGGGGCCGTCCTCGGAGAAGTCGAGCATGTCGCTCCCGCCGGCCATCTTCGCCCGGAGGGTCGACCGGTCGGCGCCCTCGCGTTCGAGTTCGGTCACGAGCCGCCGGATCCCGGCGTCGGCGAACTTCGCGTCGTTGCCCGTCTCGTCCATCTCGTCCTGCGAGGGGAGCATGGCGTGGACGAGCCCCGCGACGCTCGCCGACGCGTCGTAGATGGCGACGCCGACACACGACCCCAGCCCGCTCGTGGTCAGGACCGCCTCGCCCGAAGCGACGCTGTGCTCCGCGATGCCGACCTTGACCTGCTCGGGACTGGTCGCGGTCGCCGTCTCCGCCTCCGTCTCCGTCGTCGATCCGCCGTAGACTTTCATTCGAAGACCCGTTCGACGTCGGCCTCTGTCCGGTCTGCCCGTTCGACGAGAAGTTCGTCGAGCGCCTGCCGTAACTCCTTTTCATCGGGGAGGACCTGGATCTCGGCGCCGAACGCGATGTCGTCGGTCCGCATCTCGGAGTCGATGAGGAAGGCGTGGTCCTGGTGGCGGCCGACCTGTGCCGCCAGCGGGTCGACGATGGCCCGGCCCATGTCGTGGACCAACCGCGGCGGCGTGTGTTCGACGGGGGTCTGCAGGACGTTCGCCCAGCCGTCCACGAACCCCGAGGTTACGATGTTGCCCAGTTCCTCGATGGCGTGTTTGTGCTGGTCGGTCAGTTCGTCGCTGTCCATCTCGACCGGCATCATCGCCTCCGCGATGTGCACGGCCGAGACTTCGTCGAACAGCACCATCAGGTAGCCGCTGGGCACGCCCGTGAACTCGACGACTGTCCCCACGTAGATGTCGGTCCCCACCTGCTTGGGGACGTCCTCGATGGGCGCGAAACTCAGCTGTGTCACCTCCGCCTCCGTCTCGATGCCGGTCATCATCTCGACGTTGTCCGCGGCGCGCTGAGTACCGTCGGAGGTCATCTCGTTGAACACGCCGAGTTTGTCGACCGGAATGGCGCCGTCGGCCGCGCTGGCCTGGTTGCTCATGACGTCGGCCAGCGGCCCGTATTCGGGCAGCATGTAGATGTAGAAGTGCACGGACTCGCCGACCCACTCGATCTCGCTTCTGAAGACGAACACCTGGTCGAGCGACCCGCCGGCTGCCGACGCGCCCTCGCCGCTCCCGGCCGCGTCGCCGTGTTCGATTCCCTCGAAGGCGTCGGGCCCTTCGACCGTCGCCGCCTCTCCGGAGGGGGCGGGCAGAACGTCCCGGCCCGAGCCCTCGACGTACTCCGGCGGGGAGTGTTCGATCGTCGCCCCGAGGAAGTCGGCCCAGCCGTCGATGAACCCGCTCATCATGATGTTGCCGATCTCCTCGACGCTCGACCGGGCCATCGCCTCGTCGGCCGCACTGCCGGGGACCAGCGCCTCGGCGATGGTCTCGCTGCTCTCGCGGTCGAACACCAGCGCCGTCTCGCCGGCGAGTTCGCCCTCGAAGTCGAAGCCGACGCCGACGAACTCGCCGCCGGCCAGCTGCTCGCCGACGTCGGCACGGTCGACCAACGAGATCTTCGTCACGTCGACGACCGCGTCCAGCCCGGTCATCCGGCACATCGACGCCGTCGCCTGCTCGGCGCCCTCGTGTGTCAGTCGGTTGAACGCCCCCAGCGACTGAATGTCGACCTTCATGAGGGGACGACGTCGGCGATGGCCTCCATCACGCTCGGTTTCTGGAACGGCTTGGTGATGTAGCCGTCGGCGCCCGCCTTGACCGCCTCCTTCATCTTCTTCTCCTGACCGACGCTCGTACACATGATGACGTTCGCGTCCGGGCTCGCGGTTTTTATCTCGTCGGTCGCCTCGATCCCGTCCCGGATCGGCATCACGATGTCCATCATCACCAGATCGGGCTCTTCTTCCTTGTAGGTCTCGACCGCTTCGACCCCGTTCTCGACCTCCCCGACGATGTTGTGGTCCTCCTCCAGAATCTCTCGCAGGAGGTTGCGCATGAAATCAGAGTCGTCCGCTATCAGTACGTCCGGCATGTCGGTCAGTGCCCTCTTGCCGCGAAATCATACTAAAACCTGACCCGTAATTATCGTGATTGATAGCACTGTCGCGACGAGCAGCGCTCGTGCGGTCGGTCGTAAGTCAGTTCCGGGTTTCGTCGAACGGTCGGCGAAATTCTCGACAGACTTACAGCCGGCAGTTAGTGTTTATCACGAGGAATTCGACGATACCCCGCCAGTCCGGTCCGGAGAAACGCTCTCACCCGGTGACCCGACCGATTCACCGGTAAATGCTCGTGACAAACACTGAGTATACTGTCGGACACAAGTACGTGAACGTGCTTGTCGACGTTCGGGGACATGCATCTCGAAGACCCCGAAACAGTCACCGGAGCGATGGCATCACTTGTGTCCGACAGTATATCACTCGTAGGCGACCAGGCTGTACATCACGAACAGGAACCCGAAGGCGGTGAGCCCGCTGTTGACCAGCAACAGCGACCGGGTGCCCGAGAAGTTCATGAGGAAGGCACTGATCATGGTCGCGGAGGCGCCCGCGACCGCGAGCGAGAACCCCAGGGAGAGGTGGAGCATTGCCTGTCTCGACGTCTGGACGTACGCGCGCACTGCCATCCCGACCATCGTGAGGCCGGCGACTACGAACACGAGCGTCGAGACCACGTACAGGAATTCGATCACCGCTGGCACGCTACCGGCAGTATACCCAGCGGTATCTTAAATCCACTCTCGAAATTATCCCACCTGATAACTGCTCGCGACGGAACCGATCAGCGGCTCGGAATGGGGGTCGCAAGGCATTGCACGGTGTTTCCGCCGATGTTCGTTCCCGAAAACGCAGCCCGAGCTGACAGGAAGGAGTCGACGATACACAGATACCCCGCGTGCGTGCCCGCCAGATCAGCTCTCCGAGAGGGTCCGCCAGGCCTCGTCAAGCTTGTTCGCGACCCCGGAGCGTTCCTCGACGGAGACGGTCAGGCTCTCGTCGAAGTCGACGTGGATGGTTTCGACGTTCCGGCGGTACACCTTGATGCGGCGCCGGTCGTCCGAGAGGATGTTGTCGTGCAGTTCCAGCAGGTCGTGTTCGGTGAGCTCGTCGATCCGCCGGTAACAGGTCGCGATCGGGATCTCCAGTTCGTCGCTCAGTTCCTGTGCCGACTGGGGCTCGTCGGTCGCGTCCAATATCTCTGCACTGTATTTGTTCCCCAGTGTCTGGAGAATATCGACTGAAGCCATCCGTTATCAACGCGTATATTCGCGGTCGTATAAAGCTATCGCCTTTCGGAACTTCCAACCGTCGACAGCATCGATCCGTCGGCCCACGACCGCGATTTCGCGGCCTCCATCCGGTCAGCCCATCGTTTTACGTATCGATAATAGGGGAAAACGACTGATAATCGTCGCCGGGGCGGGCTCAGAGGGGGGATTCGTCCTCGCTCATCATCGAGAAGGCGCTCGCGTTCTGGTGAACGCGGATCCCGCCCTGGGAGATCTCCATCGGGAAGATGTCGGTCTCGATGTTCTTCTTTCGCATCTTCGCCACCCACACGTAGCGGTTGACCCCCGACTCGGTGGGCGTCTGGATCAGGTAGATGTTCCCGTCCGTCAGGTAGTTCTCCAGCCCGATCTCCGTCTCGGGGAACACGGCACCCTGCTCGTTTGTCATCAGGGTCGTCAGCCCGTTTTTCTTGAGAATGTCGGTGAACTTCAGCAGGTAGGTGCGTTTCTCGGTTTCGTCCTCGAAGAACAGTTCGAACATCGTCAGCGAGTCGAGCACGAGCCGGTCGTACTCGGCGTCCTCGATGTCGTCCAGCAGCAGGTCCAGCGACGAGGAGAAGTCGTTCTCCCGGAGCAGCTCCTGCTTGTCGTAGACCTTGATGTCGCCGTTCTCGACGTAGTCGCCCCACCGCTCGAACCCGAGGGACTCCGCCGCCTCCTGGAGGTCCTCGGTGTCCTCCTCGAAGGAGAGGTAGATCCCCTTCTCGTCGTGGTCCTCGACTCCGTTGTAGATGAACTGCAGACAGAGGATGCTCTTGCCTGCGCCGGGGTTGCCACTCACGAGCGTCGTCGAGTTCCCGACGATGCCGCCGTTCAGGATCTCGTCCAACCCGTCGATGCCAGTTCTGGTTGTGTCGATCATGTGCTTGGGGCCCGCGGGCGCGAGATGAAGGTATGTCCGGGGTCTTAGTTAAAAAGTTTTGTTCATGACGGCGCAGAGACCCGCCGAAACCGGCCGTCGTCGTTCGCCGTTCCGGCGTCGGGACCGCCCGGGCGCCGGGACCGACCGCCTCGCGAGCGGCGAGCGCGCGGGAGAAACCGACCGTATGACAGTATCAGCCGCCGTGAACCGCACGCGGGTCGACCCGGATGACGAGGTCGTCCTCGCGTTTGACGACGCCGACGACGGCGTCGGCCTCCTCGCCGGGCGCCTCGTCGACGTTCCCGGGGTCGACCGAGACGACCCGAGCGACCTCGTCGACCAGCCAGCCCACCGCGCCCTGGTCCTCGACGACGTCCGGATCGAAGACGACAATCCGCCGCTCCTCGCTGCCGCCGTCGACGCCGAAGATGACCTTCGGCGAGACGACCGAGGTGGTCCGCCCCCGCAGGTCCATCACGCCCTCGACGTGACGGGGCGCGTTCGGGACCTCGGTCAACTCGCCGACGTCGACGATCTCGGTCACGCAGTCGATGCTCACACAGTAGGCCTCCTCCCCGAGCGCGAACTCGAGGACCTGGCCGGTCCTGCCCCGGCCCGCACCGGTCGCGGTGCTCGACGCCATGCCCGTTAGAGGCCCGCAGACGCTCTTAAGCGTGTCCTCCGGGCTATCATCTTTGATTACGCGGGCGGAGTCTTTATTGGGTCCGTTCCGCCAGTGACGACGTAGCGATGCCGGCACCTCGCGGCCGCTCCGGCCCGCCTCGTCGCGGGCGGTCCGGCGCCGGCAGGAGACACGATGGGAGGTGACCAGTCGCCACGGGCGGTCGTCGCGGACGACTCGCATTTCATGCGGAGCGTCATCTCCGGGATCCTGGTCGACGGCGGCATCGACGTCGCCGCGAAGGCCCGCGACGGCCGCGAAGCCGTCGAGGCCGTCGCCGACCACGACCCCGACGTCGTGACGATGGACGTCGAGATGCCCCGGATGGACGGCATCGAGGCGACCGAGCGGATCGCGGCCGAGCACCCCACTCCCATCCTCGTGTTGAGCGCCCACACCGACGAGAACGCGGACGTGACCTTCGAGGCGCTGGACAGCGGCGCGGTCGATTTTTTCCGCAAGCCGGGCGGCGAGGTCTCGATGGAGATGTCCCGGCTGGAGGACCGGCTCGTCGACACCGTCCGGTCGGTCGCCGCGGCCGACCGGACGATAGCACAGGGCGTCTCCTCGGTCCGGTCGGCCGGCACCGCGGCGACGGCGACCGCCGCGACCGGCGCCGGGACCGCCACCGAGTACGTCGACGACCCGACGGTCGTCATCGGCTCCTCGACCGGCGGGCCGACCGTCGTCGAGACGGTGCTCTCGGAACTGCCGCTCGCGGCCGACCTGCGGGTCCTCGTCGTCCAGCACATGCCCGACGGGTTCACCGGTCGGTTCGCCGAGCGCCTCGACGCCCGTAGCGAGTACGCCGTCAGCGAGGCGACCGACGGGGCGCGCGTCGGCGGCGGCGAGGCGGTCATCGCCGCCGGTGACTACCACATGGCGGTCGACAGCTACCGCACGGGCCGGGTCGGGGTCTCGCTGACCCGGGACCCGCCGGTCAACAACGTCCGGCCGGCGGTGGACGTGACGATGGAGACGGCGGCGGCGACGGTCGACGGCCCCCTCGTGGGGGTCGTGCTGACGGGCATGGGCGAGGACGGCGCGGCGGGGATCGAGGCCATCGCCGAGGCCGGGGGGACGACGCTCGCCCAGGACGAGGCGACCTCGGCGGTGTTCGGCATGCCAAAGCGGGCGATCGAGACCGGCTGCGTCGACGGTGTCGCCCCGGTCGACGACGTGGCCGCGGCGATACTCGACGCGTGTGAGGTGACTTGATCATGGACGACCGGTATCTCGACGCGTTCGTTCGCGAGAGCGAGGAGGCTATCACGGAACTGAACAACTCGTTGCTCGACCTGGAGGCCGACCCCGAGGACCGCGAGGCGATGGACGCGATCTTCCGGACGGCCCACACCCTGAAGGGCAACTTCGGCGCGATGGGCTTCGACGACGCCAGCGACCTGGCCCACGCCATCGAAGACCTCCTCGACGCCATGCGCCAGGACGAGATGAGCGTCACCGCCGACCGGATGGACCTCGTCTTCGCCGGCGTCGACATGACCGAGGCCATCGTCCGCGAGATCGAGGACCACGGCGAGTCCACGACCGAGACCGACGAGATGGTCTCGCAGCTCCGGGCGGTCATGGACGACCACGAGCGCGCCAGCGGTGGCGGCGACGCCGCCCCCGGCGCCGGCGAGGCGTCCAACGCGCCGCTCGTCGAGGCGCTCGACGTCGGCCTCTCGGTCGACGCCGACGATTTCGAAGCGGGCGTCGTCGGCGCCCGACTCGGCCTCGGGGACAGCGACATGCCGGGCGTCGACGCGATGCTCGCCCTGGAGGCCGTCGAGGAGGCCTACCCGCTGCTGGGCACGGACCCGGCGCGGGACGCCGTCGAGGAGGGCGGGTTCGACGGGACCTTCGCCGTCGTCGTCGACGCCGCCGACGTCGACGCCGTCGCCGCGGAGTTCGAGGACGCCCCCGAGATCGAGTCCGTCGAGGCCGAGGACCTGACCGGCGAGGTGACGGGCGCGGGCCCCACTGCGGGGGCAGAGACGCCGGACACCCCCGACGCGACGACTGACGCGGGGAGCGAGGGGTCGGTCGACGAGATCAAGTCCGTCAGGGTCGACGTCGACCGGCTGGACGACCTCCACGGGCTGGTCGAGCAGCTAGTCACGAGCCGGATCAAGCTCCGGCGCGCCGTCGAACACGACGACCTGGACGCGGTCGGCGAGAACCTGAACGAACTCGACAAGGTCACCGCCACCCTCCAGAACACGGTGATGGACATGCGGCTCATCCCGCTGAAGAAGGTCGTCGGCAAGTTCCCGCGGATGGTCCGTGACCTCTCGCGGGACCTGGACAAGGACGTCGAGTTCGCCGTCGAGGGCGAGGACATCGAACTCGACCGGACGATCCTCACCGAGATATCGGACCCGCTGATGCACATCATTCGCAACGCGGTCGACCACGGGATCGAGTCACCCGCCGAGCGCGAGGCCGCCGGCAAACCGCCGGCTGGACAGGTCGAGTTGCGCGCCTCGCGGGAGCGCGACCACGTCGTCATCGAGGTCGCGGACGACGGCGCCGGCCTCGACGTCGAGGAGATACACCGCCAGGCCATCGAGCGGGGCGTCCGCTCACCGGAGGAACTGGAGGCGATGGACCGGTCGTCGATGTACGACCTGGTCTTCCATCCGGGGTTCTCGACGGCCGAGGAAGTCACGGACACGAGCGGCCGCGGCGTCGGGATGGACGTCGTCCACGACACCGTCACGCAACTCGACGGCTCCGTGAACGTCGAGTCGACCGCCGGCGAAGGGACGACCGTCTCCCTGCGCCTGCCGGTGACGATGGCCATCGTCAAGGTGCTGTTCGTCGAGGTCGGCGACGAGGAGTACGGCATCCCCCTGAAGCACGTCGACGAGATCACCCGGACCACGGAGGTCAAACACGTCAACGGCAACGAGGTCATCAAACACGACGACGACATCTACCCCGTGGTCCACCTCGGGGAGCGGTTCGACGCGCCCGGCGCGGCCGGGAGCGACCGCGCGGTGGCCGGCGACGGCAGCACCGACGAGGGGATGCTCGTGCGCATCCGCGAGTCCGAGCGCCAGGTCGCCTTACACTGCGACGAGGTCGACAGCCAGGAGGAGGTCGTCGTCAAGCCCCTGGAGGGCGTCCTCAGCGGCACTCCCGGCCTCTCGGGGACCGCGGTGCTGGGCGACGGCAACATCGTCCACATCCTCGATGTGGTGACCCTGTAGATGCGACGGCAAACCCGATACGTGGCGGAGTCGAACCGCCGGGGGAGTCACGAATGAGCCGGTCCGACCGGGCGTTCCACGACCTGCTGGGGTACATCGAGCGCGAACTGGACTTCGAGTCCGGCTTCTACAACGACGCCTACCTGGACCGGCGCATCACCGCGCGGATGCGCCGGACCGGCCACGACGAGTACCGCACCTACCAGCGCCGCCTCGAAGGCAACCCCGAGGAACAGGACGCCCTGCTGGACTCGCTTTCGATCAACGTCACCGGCTTTTTCCGCAACCCCGAGGCCTGGGAGTCGCTGCGGGAGGTCCTCGTCGACCTGACCGAGGGGCACGGCCGCGTCCGGGTCTGGAGCGCCCCGTGTGCCGACGGCCGCGAGCCCTACTCGGTGGCGATGCTGGCGCTCGACGACGACGACATCGACGCCCGGCGGGTGGAGGTGCTCGGCACCGACATCAACGCCGACATCCTCGAGGCGGCCCGCGAGGGGCGCTACGAGACGACCAGGACCACCGACATCGCCGAGGAACTCGAACCGCTCGGGAACGCGGACCGCTCCGTCGACCGGCAGGGCGACGCCTTCACCGTCCGCGACCGGGTCCGCGAGATGGTCTCCTTCGAGCGCCACGACCTCATCCGGGGCGAGGACAACCGCGAGTTCGACCTCGTCCTCTGTCGGAACTTCCTGATCTACATCGACGCGGACTACAAGGTACCGGTCTTCGAGACGATCACCGGGTCGCTGGTCGACCGGGGGTACCTGATGATCGGCATGACCGAGACGCTCCCCTCGGAGTTTCGCGACACGTACGACCCGGTCGCGAAGAAACACCGCATCTACCGACGCAACTGATGTCGCTGTTCGAACTCGAACGGACCGGCGACGTGCAGGCACTCATCGGCTGAACACGCCGACGCCGAGCGGCAGGTCCTCATGGCGCTGTCCGCCGGGGTCTCGCCGTTCGAGATCCCCGACTTCGTCGGGATGGACGTCGCGGAGGTCGAGGAGGTCTTCGACCAGCAAGACAGCGGCGTCCGGCGGGCTTCGCCCGCTCGGTGGGCCAGCGCTTACAGGGGCGTGCCGCCGCGCTCGCCGTCTCCCTGTCCGGCCTGGCTCAGCAGGTCTGAAACCGGTGGCCGGTAGTCGTAGCCCGGGACGACCCCTTCGACGTAGGTGCCCTCGACGTATTCGACGAAGGTCCTGGCGACGTCCAGCCCCCGGGCGGCGTTCCCGAACGCGAACTCGTAGGTGACGGTGACCGTCTCCCCGGCGACGGCGAGGGTCAGTTCGGGGTCGACGCTGGCCCGCGTGGCCGCGGGCGCCTCGGCCAGTCGCCGCTCGAAGGTGTCGAACCAGCCCTCCTGGACCGCTTCGCCCACCTCGCCGTCGACGGCGCCCGCGAGCGTCGGCACCTCGACGGTCACGGTGAAGGCCGTCGCCCGGTCGCTGGCCCCGGGGGCCGCCCGGACGGTCGCGTCGAAGCGGGTCGTCGCCACGGCGTAGTCGTCCTCGCGCTCCTCGAAGGCGTCGCGCTCCGCGACGGCGTCGCGCACCGCTTGCGGCGTTTCCTCGGTCATTACCGGACGGTAGCGCTCCGGGCGAAAAAGCCCGTCGCGTTATCGGCGGGAACGGTGGAGTGCGAGGGACGCGATTTGAACGCGCGGACCCCTACGGGAGCGGGTCTTAAGCCCGCCGCCTTTGGCCAGGCTCGGCCACCCTCGCGCATCGGTCCGTCCGTCCGGGTGCCGAAAGACAGTTTCGGTCCACGGAACTGACAGAAAGCGGCGGTGTTCGCCCCGACCAGGTCGATTCTGCCGTCGCAGTTCGGTGTCTCGCGACGAGCGTTCTCCAGAACAGAACGTCCGTCCCGCATTGATCAAAAACGCGATCAAACGGACGTAACGTTTCGATTTGTGCCGAGTCCGACTGTCCGACGTTCAATATCCGGGTGTGTTCCCGGAAGCTTTTTTTTTAGGAACCCCGTTCAGAGGAATATGCCGCGCAAGCCCTTTGAAATCGAGCGCGACGACAGATATATGAGCCGGCGAGAATGGCTCTCCATGCTGGGTGTGGCGGGGGCCGCCGGGATCGCCGGGTGTGGTGGCGACGGGGACGGAACGGACACCCCGGGCAGTGCCGACACGCCGACGGACACCGAGGCGACGGACCAGACCCAGACCCAGGACTTCGGTGACACGGCGACGCCGACCGCGACGGACCGCCCGCTTCCGGAGGTAAGCGGCACCTACGACACGGTATCGTCGGCCGCCTATTCGACGCTGAATCCCCTGTTCAACACCGAGGACGGGGCCGGCACCGCCATCGGCTACGCCCTCGACCTCGGGTATTCGTTCACCGACCAGCAGGAGGTGTTCCCGCAGCACTACGACCTGACCACGGACGACGGCCAGGTCTGGGTGTTCGATATCCGGGAGAACCTGCAGTTCAGTGACCCGTACGGTCAGGTCACCGCCGAGGACTACGTCTACCAGATCCAGGAACTCCACCAGAACGACACGTTCCCGACGGCGGACTCCTCGGCGTGGCCGGCGGATGTGAACGTCACGCAAAACAGCGAGTTCGAGTTCCAGGCCGAACTGCCGAGCAGCAACATCCTCTGGCCCCAGACCTTCGACCCGCTGCTGTACCCGATCCCGCAGGACCTGGTCCAGCCCTACGTCGAGGAGGAAGACGTCGAAGGGATGAAGCAGGACACGGAACTGCTCGAACTGCAGTTCACGGGGAACCTCGGCGGCTACAACCTCGACGAGTGGAACCGCGGCTCCGGGACGAGCTACAGTCGCAGCGAGGACTACTACATCCGGGATATCCCCAACGCGCCGGACAGTTTCGCGGAGGCCCCCTACTTCGAGGGCGTCACGACGAGCGTCGTCCAGGAGCAGTCTGCACGGCTGGGCGCGCTCGAAACCGGCGAGGCCGACGTGGCGGCAATCCCGCCAACCCGGTTCGAGGAGTTCCGCGGGAAAGACAGCGTCGAGGTCTACCAGATCCCCCAGCCGTACAACGTCCCGCTGGCCGTGAACATGCGCGACAACGGCTGGAACGCGGGACCGGGTAACCTCTTCCGACACACCCCCTTCCGGCAGGCCCTGGCGGCGGCGGTCAACAAGAACGACCTCATCGAGGGCGTCTACCGCGGCCTCGCCAAGCCCCACTACACCTGGCAGCCGGAGTTCTCGCGGTGGTACCCCGCGGACGCCGACCTGCCGACCTACGGGACCGGCGACCTCTACGGGGCCAGCGTGGCGCAGGACCGCGCGATGCAGGCCTTCGAGATGTCGGACCACGACTACAGCTTCGACGGCGACACGATGGTCAACCCCGACGGCGACCAGGTGGTTCTGGACCTGTACCACAGCGCCGGTCAGGAGACCGAGCGCCTCACCGGCGAGTTCGTCGCCCAGGAACTGGGCAACAACCTCGGTATCGACGTCACCGTCAGCGCCATCGACGGGACCCGCTTCGACAGCCAGTACTGGCAGGGCCAGTCCGCCGAGGCGGGCGCGACCGACGAGGCCTACGGCAAGACGTTCACCTGGGAACGGCCGAGTCCGACGAACCCCGGCCCCCGGTCGGCGACCTCACAGCAGGCCTGGGACATGTCGTTGGTCTACGGGCTGAACACCTTCCCGCGCAACCCGCTGACGAACACGGCCTTCTTCGACGGGGCGACGGGCTTCTACAACCCGGTCGGGTACTACCCCGAGTTCGACGCGGCGGGGCTGTTCGAACAGGCCAGACAGGCGACGTCCATCGACGAACTCCAGTCGGCCTTCACCGAAATCTTCGTCAACCTCGCCGAGGAACAGCCCTACGTCATGCTGGTGTTCCCCGATAGCCTGACCGGCTACAACCCCGACCTGGTCGGGCCGATCGAGAACTTCTCGAACGGGTGGAATTTCCCGGCCTGGTACTTCGAAGAGTAAGCCGAACAGCCCAGCCGATCCGCGGTTCAGATGCAAACTCGCGAACACGCATACTCGCACTACGGTACCTGACCATGGGATTCACACGGTACGTTACTGCACGCGTCGCCTGGGCCGGAGTGGTGACGTTCATCATCATGACGGTGACGTTCGTGTTCATCGCGTTCGCACCCAACCCCGAGGTCAAGCGGGCGGCGACACAGGCGGCTCTCCAGGGGGGCGACCCGACCGAGGCCGTCGAACGAGTGAGGGAACTCCGCGGGCTCGACCAGCCGTTGCACGTCCGGTACATAGATTACGTCACCAGCATCGCGACGCTGCAGTGGGGCTGGTCGACGATGCGCAGCCAGCCGGTGACGGCCGCGCTGGTCGAAGCGCTGTTCTACACCGCTCAGTACTCGGTCCCTTGGACGCTGCTGACGATAACGATCGGGCCGCTCGTCGGGCTCTACTCGTCGGCCAACAAGTACAGCTGGCGCGACCACGTGGCGACGGGATTCGCCTTCTTCGGCTACGCGATCCCGAACTTCTTCTTCGCGATCATCCTGCTTCTGGTCTTCGGCGTCTGGCTGGAGTGGGTGCCGGTGATCTACAGGACGACCGTTCCCGTCTTCAGCGTCGAGAACGCCATTCAGCTCGTGTTACCGGTGTTCGTCCTCGTCACCGGGTCCATCGGCGGGCTGATGCGCGTCTCGCGCAACGAGTCCTCCGAGTACATGAACGCGGACTTCGTCAAGACGGCGCGCGCGAAGGGCGTCTCCCCGCTGCGGGCCTACGCCCTGCACATCCTCCGGCCGACGATGGTCCCGCTGTCGACGACGATGGTCGGCCAGTTGTTGCTCCTGTTTGCGGGGTCGTCCCTGCTCATCGAGGTCGTGTTCTCGATCCCCGGGCTGGGGCGGTTGCTGTTCGAGGCGACCATCGCACAGGACACGAATCTCGTGTTGGGCTCGATCCTGGTGTTCGTGCTCGTGGCCGTCATCGGGAACCTGCTCCAGGACATCACGTACACCGTATTGGATCCGCGGATCAGTTACGACGATAGGTGACCATGGCAACCCAACGACCCGAACGATTCGACCAAGTCAACTGGGAGGAGGTCGCTGGCGCCGGTCGGTTCTCGCTCTCGACCAACGCGAAGGGGCTCCTGGTGACGACGATTCCGCTCCTCGCGCTCGCGGCGTACGACTGGCTGGTGCTCGATGAGCGCACGCCCACGTTCGAGCCGGTCGGGCTGAACGTCGACGTCCCTATCCTCGATTATATGTTCGCGTTCACCCTGTTGCTCTTTGCTTTCTACGTGGTCCTGCCGCTCTACCAGCACCCGCGCCTGACGAAGTACTACTGGCGGGAATTCAGGCGCAACCGGCCGGCCGTGGTCAGCCTCGTCTGGCTGGGGGTCGTGTTCGTTCTCGGACTGGTCGGCCCCCTCCTGATCACGTCTCCCGAACAGAACGTCCTGCACAGCTACCAACCACCGGTGTATCTCTCGGTCAACGCCGCCAACGCGGCGACCTGCGCGGGCGAAGTCGTCGACGGCATGTGCTTTGGCACCTGGCAGTACCCGCTGGGGACGACCCGCGCCGGGAAGGGTGTGTTCGCCATGCTGGTCAACGGGTTCGGCATCACCCTGAAGATCGGTTTCATCTCGACGTTCATCGCCGTCGTCCTCGGCGCCAGCGTCGGGACCGTCAGCGCCTACGCCGGCGGCTGGGTCGACGAGATCCTGATGCGGTACGTCGACATCCAGGGCTCGTGGCCGACGCTCATCATGTACCTCCTCATCATCTACACGTTCGGCGGCCGCCTGTGGCTGCTTATCCTCCTGCTGGGGACGTTCTCCTGGGAGGGCATGGCCCGCTACGTCCGCAGCAAGGCCCTGTCGATCTCCGAGGAGGAGTACATCAAGGCCATCAACATGAGCGGGGCGAGCGCCTTCCGGGTCGTCCGGCGGCACGTCGTCCCCAACTCCGCCAGCAGCATCATCACGGACATCACGCTGCTGATTCCGGGGTTCCTGCTGGCGGAGGCCCAGCTCTCGTTTCTCGGGCTCGGCGATACGTCGGTCGACTCGTGGGGCCAGATCATCGCCGGCGGCCGCGACGCGCTGGCCTTTGCCCCCTGGATCGTGCTGGCGCCGGGACTCGTGTTGTTCCTGACCATCCTCGCGTTCAACTTCGTGGGCGACGCGCTGCTGGACGCGCTGAACCCCGAAGCGGCGGCGGAGGCCGAACGATGAGCGCGGGATTCGACGCGGGCGCCGGGGAACCGCCGCTGTTGGAGGTCGAGAACCTGCGGACGACCTTCAGCACGGAGGCTGGCGAACTCGTCGCGGTCGACGGCGTCGACTTCTCCGTCGAGGACGGCGAGACCGTCTGTGTCGTCGGCGAATCCGGGTCGGGCAAGACCGTCGCGACCGAGTCGATCACGCGGCTGGTCGACACCCCGCCGGGGACGATAACCGGGAGCACCCGATACCGGGGCCGGGACCTTCAGGTGATGTCCGCCGACGAACTGCGCTCGGTCCGGGGCAACAACATCGCCCACATCTTCCAGAACCCACAGGAGGCGATGAACCACTGCTTCACCGTGGGGTGGCAGATCGTCGAGGCGCTCCAGGCCCACCAGAACGTCCCCGACGAGGAGGCCCGCGAGCGCGCGGTCGACCTGCTGGACCGGGTCGGCATCGCCAACGCGAGCAGCCGCTTCGACGACTACCCACACGAGTTCTCCGGCGGCCAGAAACAGCGCGCGATGATCGCGATGGCGCTGGTCGGCAACCCCGACCTGCTCATCGCCGACGAGCCGACGACGGCGCTGGACGTGACCGTCCAGGGCCAGATCCTCGAACTGCTCAACGACCTCCAGGAGGAGTACGGCATGGGTATCCTGCTCGTCACCCACGACCTGGGCGTCGTCGCGCAGGTCGCGGACCGGATCGTCGTCATGTACGCCGGGAAAGTGATGGAACGCGGCGACGTTTACGACATCTTCGAGCGGCCCGCCCACCCCTACACGCAGGCACTGATGCGGTGTCTGCCGGGCAAGGGCGAGGACACGCGCGGGATCCCGGGGTCGCTCCCGGACCCGACGACCCCGCCGGACGGCTGCCGGTTCGCCGGCCGGTGTGAGCACGCCATCGGCGAGTGCGAGATCGGCGACCAGCCCGACGAGACCTCGGTCGACACCGACCACGCGGTGTCCTGTGTCTACTACCAGCAGGGGTACGACACCGCGACCGTCAGAGACGAGACGCTGGAGACCGACACCGGCGACGAACGGGGGGCCTCCGATGACTGACGAACCGCTCCTCGAGGTGAACGACCTCGAGAAACACTACCCGATCAGGAAGGGGCTGCTCAACCGGCAGGTCGGCGCGGCCAGGGCCGTCGACGGCATCAGCTTCGAGATCGAACGCGGCGAGACGCTGGGGCTGGTCGGCGAGTCCGGGTGTGGCAAGTCCACCGCCGCCACCTCGGTCGTCAGGCTGGAGGACCCGACCGGCGGCGAGGTCGTGTTCAATGGCGGCGGGCGCGCCGGCGCGACCCGCAACGAGGGCGGTACCCATCCCAACGATGTCACGCGCTTCGACAAGACGGAACTGAAGGCGTTCCGCCGGGACGTCCAGATGGTCTTCCAGGACCCCTCCTCGAGTTTCGACCCGCGGATGAGCGTCGGCAGTTCGGTCGCCGAAATGCTGCTCGTCCACGGGATGACCGACAGGCACCGGCGGCGGGCCATCGTCGAGGACCTCCTCGAACGGGTCGGCCTCTCGGCGGAGGACTACGACCGCTACCCCCACGAGTTCTCCGGCGGCCAGAAACAGCGGATCGCCCTCGCGCGGGCGCTGGTGCTCAACCCGGAACTCGTCGTCGCCGACGAACCCGTCTCCGCGCTCGACGTCTCGATCAAGGCCGAGATCCTCGGGCTCATCGAGGACCTCCAGGCGGAGTTCGGGCTGTCGCTTTTGTTCATCAGCCACGACATGTCCGTCATCAGTGAGGTCTGTGACCGGGTTGCCGTGATGTACCTCGGGGAGATCGTCGAGATCGGCGACACCGAGGAGATATTCGCGGACCCCCAGCACCCGTACACCGAGGCGTTGCTCTCGTCGATACCGGAACCCGACCCCCGCGCGAAACGGGAGCACATCGAACTGACGGGGACGGTCCCCGACCCGGTGAACCCCCCGTCGGGCTGTCGGTTCCACACCCGGTGTCACAAGGTCGTCCAGCCCGAGGGGCTGAACCTGGAACAGTCCGTCTGGCAGGCGCTCATCACCCTCCGGTACCGGGTGGCGAGCGACGAGATCGACGTCGAGAAGATACGGGAGAACGCGGGGGCCGAGGACGCGGTCAAAGCCGAGATCCGCACCGAGTTCGACCTCCCACAGCAGCTCTCGGACCCGGAGGCCGAGCGGACGCTCGACCGCGCGCTGGAACGGCTCGCCGCCGACGACAGCGAGGGGGCCGCCGAGGTCCTAAACGCGGAGTTCGTCACCCCCTGCGAGGAGACCCATCCCGAGTACACCGACCACGGCGACGGGCACGTCTCGGCCTGTATCCGCCACCGCGAGGAGGTCCGCTCGGAAGCCTTTGCCGACGACTGACCTGGCCCTCCGCATACGGTCGGTTGTCGATCAGTCCCGGATCTCGTCGAACCGGTCGGCGAAATACCGGTCAATCGGGACAACCGACCGTATCAATCTGTGTCCGTTCGTGATCCGTCAAAACTGCCGGTCTCGCCGAGGGCGAGAAGGGCATCATCGAGCAACTTCCGAACAACAAATTCCTCGAAATGTTGCGTCTCACAGTACTCGCACGGTTTCATCTCGTTTGCGACGGACTCGATCTCTTTGCTGTGTTCCGCGTATAGCGTCTCGATGAGAGCCTCTAGTTCCGCTGTGGCAGTCTCCTGTGCCGGCGCAAGCGTTTCGTTGGCAGCCTCCGGAAGCTCGTAGGAAAGGACGCGGGTGTTCGACTTGTAGTGTTTCAGGGTACCCCCGCCGGCCTCTTCCAGTCGCGCAATTTCGACCATCCCTGCTTCTCGCAGAACCTTCACGTGATGACGCACTGTCGTTTCGGCCTTCTTCTCTCCACGCCGCTCCAGTTCCTCGTGGATGCCTTCGATCGTCATCTCCTCCCTGGCAAGCGCATCGAGAATTTTCGCACGGACATCGTTCTCCAGTGCTTTTGCTCTTTCAGGGTCCGTCGTGACGACCTCGCGGATCGGCACGTCAGATTCCAGTAGCGCCATCGTGATACTACCAACTAAGACTATCAAGACCGTAAGAGTATCGCTACATCACCGAATACTATCTAACTTCGACGACACCGCTACAATGTTCATCATAATGGTTATCGGCGTCCAGCACCGAGGGTACCACGAGATGGGAACGACACAGGAACAGTTCGACGTCGGCGGCATGTCGTGCTCGTTTTGCGCCGAAAGCATCAACAAGGCCTACGCACGCACGGATGGCGTCGAGGACGTAGACGTGAGCCTCGCCCACGAAGAGGTTCTCGTCCGGTATGATGACGACGTGTTGAACGAAGTGACCGTCAAGGACATACTGCGCGACCTCGGCTACACGATCCGCGATCCCGACAAGAAAAGACGGCACGAAGAGCAGCAAGAAGAACTCGCAACGGGCAGACGTCGCCTCATCACTGCCGGAAGCGCATCCCTCATCACTGCGGGGTTGATGCTCTGGATGGTCTTCGTAGCGGGCCAGTTCGAGTCGACGTCGGTCGTGATGGATCTCATCACGCTTGGCCTGGCAGCAGGCACGATGTTCGGTCCGGGCCGCTACATCACGTACAAAGCCTACCACAGCCTTCGCCGCGGCATCTTCAATCAGCACGTCCTGCTCGAGGCAGGTGCATTCGCTGGCGTTCTCGGCGGACTCCTCGGACTGGTCGTGTTCCCGAGTTTCCCGACCGTCCACTTCTTCGCCGTCTCCGTATTCGTCACGACCTACCACGTCCTCTCGGAGTATACGAGCCTCGTCGTCCGAACGCGAGCGTCACAGGCGGTACGGAGCCTGCTTGACCTCCAACCGGACACCGCGCGGCGAGTTGTTGACGGAACTGTCGAAGAAATCCCGGTCGAAGCACTTGCTGTCGGTGACCACGTCCGGATCAAGCCTGGTGAGAACATCCCCGTCGATGGCGTCGTTGCTGATGGGACGTCTACGGTTGATGAGTCCGTCGCTACCGGCGAGTCGATTCCCGAAGAAAAATCAGACGGCGACGAAGTCATCGGCGGGAGCGTCAATGTGACCGGCAGGCTGCTCGTCGAGGTAACGGCGACCGGCGAGGACGCATTCCTGAACCGGATTGCCCGGGAGATCGAGGAGGCACGGGCAATGAAGCCCGGAATCGTTCAACTGGCCGACCGCGTCCTGAAGTACTTCGTCCCGGGCGTGTTGCTCATTGCAGCCGGGGCGTTTGTCTTCTGGATGCTCGCACCAGCATTGTGGGGTAGCGATCCGAATGTCCAGCGTGGTGCATTCGCGGCGCTCGCCGTTCTGGTACTCGGCTATCCCTGTGCGCTCGGGATGGCGACGCCGCTGGCGTTGATCCGGGGCGGCGGCAAGGCCGCAAACCGTGGTATCCTGATGCGGTCCGGTGATGCCTTTCACGTTTTCCCCGACGTTGACCGTATCGTTCTGGATAAAACAGGCACCATCACGGTCGGTGAACCAGCCGTCAGCGACGTCGTCGCGATGGACGGTACCGGAGAGGACGTGGTGGCGACGGCTGCGAGCGCGGAGGCCTTCTCCGAACACCCATTAGCTGATGCGATTCTGGACCACGCCGATGAACGCGATGTCGGGTACGACGATCCCGAGTCGTTTGACTCAGTGACGGGGAAGGGTGTTCGCGCACGGATACGCGACAGTGACGCGCTTGTTGGAAAGCCGGAGTGGCTCGATGCCGAAGGCGTCGACCTGGCCGAGGCCGAGGATGATATCACACGGCTTCAGGACGAGGGTCTCACCGTTGCAGGTGTCGTCCGGGACGGTGTGCTCGTCGGACTGGTCGGTATCGGAGACGAAATCAAACCTGACGCTGCCGAGACCGTCCAGCGGATGAACGAGAGCGACATCACGCCCGTAATGATCACGGGTGACAACAAGCGGACGGCCGACGCCGTTGCTGATGACGTCGGTATCGAGCGCGTGATGGCTGACGTGTTGCCCGACGAGAAGCGCGAGGAGATCGACAGATTACAAGAGGCGGGACATCGCGTGGCGATGGTCGGGGACGGAATCAATGACGCCCCCGCGCTCACGCAGGCGGATGTGGGGATCGCCATCAGCGCAGGCACGGACATCGCTATCGAATCAGCGGATATCGTCTTGATGGGTGACCGACTGCGTGGTGTGATGGATGCACACGAGACCGGCGAGGAAAGCTACCGCAAAACTCGACAGAATCTGTTTACAGCGTTCTCGTTCAATGGCATCGGTGTGGCCGCCGCGACGACCGGGCTCGTTCACCCGGTGTTCGCCATGGTTGCGATGGTGCTGTCCGTGTCGGCGGTCCTTGCGAACAGCTTTGCCGGACAGCTCCTCTCGTACGGTCGGTTGTAATACTGCCGGCTGTAACTTCGTGAGGATATTCGCTGCCTCGGGGCGGCGAATTCTTAACAGACTTACAGCCGGCAGTATAAGTCATCTCCGGGATTCGCCCGCCCGACGAATCACCGGGAAACAGTTACGACCGACCGTATCAGGCCTCGTCTGACGGAGCCCTCGACGAAGCGAGGTGGTCAGGCCGAGCGAAGCAGGGTAGGATCGGTCACTTCGTCTCGACGCCCGTGATTTCGAACCGAGCGCCACCCGCGTCACTGCTGGCGACGCTGATCTCCCAGCCGTGAGCTTCGACGACCTGTTCGACGATCGCGAGACCGACTCCCATGCCGTCGCCGACGGTCGAGAACCCCCGCTCGAAGAGTTGGTCCCGGTCCTCGACCGGGATCCCCGGGCCGTCGTCCTCGACGTAAAAGCCATCGTCGAGGTCGCCGACCGTCACCGTCACGTCCGGCCCGGCGTGTTCGACCGCGTTCCGGAAGAGGTTCTCCAGCAACTGATGGAGGCGGCTCTCGTCCGTCCGCACGACCGAATCCGCGTTCGCCTGGAGCGTCGCGTTCGCCGTCACGACCGTCGTCCAGCAGTTCTCGACGACGTCGTCGAGTTCGACCGACCGGCACTCGGTGATCGTTTCTCCCTCCCGAGCGAGTTCGAGGAGATTCTCGATCAGGGTCTCCATCCGGTCGAGCGCTCGCATACCCACGTCGAGGTGGTCGCTGTCGACCTCGTCTCCGAGCAGTTCGAGTCGCCCCTGAGCGACCATCAGCGGGTTCCGCAGGTCGTGAGAGAGCGCGCTGGCGAACTCGTCGAGGCGCTCGTTCTGGCGCTCCAGTTCCTTTTCGTACTCCTTGCGTTTCGTGACGTCCCACGTCACGCCGATGAGTCCGACGATGTCGCCGTCCTCGCCGTGCATCGGGGCTTTCGACGTCAGGTTCCAGCCGTCCTTCCTCGGGTCGTACTCCTCCGTGTCGAGGATCGGTTCGCCGGTCTCGATGACGTGCAGGTCGTCCTCGTAGGAGTTCTTCGCGAGGCCCTCGTGGTATATTTCGAGATCCGTCTTGCCGACCTGCTCGTCGGCGTCCGGGTTGTCTGAATCGTTCGCGTAATACTCGCTGACGCGCACCATGCGGGCTTGCTGGTCCTTGATGTACAGGTGAACGGGGACCTGTTCGAAGATGCCGTCGAGGAGCCGGCTCTTCTCGCGGAGTTCCCGCTCCTGTCGTCTCCGTTTCGTGATCTCCCGGGCGGAGACGACGAGCGCTGTCACGTCCCCTGTGTCGTCCGTCACCGGTCGGATCGTTCCCACCACGACCGCCGAGTCACCGTCCGCTCGGGTATGCCTCGCCTCGAACTCGACGTACTCCCCGTCCATTGCGCGGTTCACCCACTGCCGGACGTCCGGACGGGTCCCGTCATCCCACCACGGTGTCTCCCAGAACGGCTGTCCGATGACGTCCGCACGCCCGGCGTCGACGTATTCCAGTGCGGTCCGATTGACCCGGCACAGTGCGCCGCTCAAGTCGACGATACCGGCGAGAATGTGTGGGTCCTCGAAGACGGCCTCGAACCGTCGGTCGCTTCGCATGCGCTCGCGCTGCGCCCGTCTCCGTTCGACGGCGTTACAGATGCGATTTGCCAGGATGGCGTACTGGTCGGGACCGCATCCTTTCCGGAGGTAGTCGGTCACGCCCGCCGAGATCGCCTCGCTGGCGAGGTCCTCGCTTCCCTTTCCCGTATACAGGATGAACGGGAGGTCGGGATGGGTTTCGCGGACGGTTCCGAGGAACTCGATGCCGTCCTGTCCCGGCATCTCGTAATCGGAGACGATACAATCGACTGCTTCGGTGGCGAGGTGGTCCAACCCCTCGCTGGCACTGGTCGCCGTCTCGACGCTCAAGCGGTCGCTCTCCCGTTCGAGAGACGTAGCGGCCGTGTCCGCGAAATCGGGCTGGTCGTCGACGTGGAGCACCCGGACCGGCCCGTTGGACCTCTTCATTACTTCCACGCTATTCCGGTCGCTAATAATTGGTGCGGCCGATTATAGACGTTGAAAACACATCTCGTTCGACCGATGTGACCGACAATTTATCGAATGTTTGATACGGTCGATTGTACCGATTTACCGGTATTTCGCCGGGCGGTTCGACGAAATCCGGAACTGATTACAACCGACCGTATCAGTGAAATCGTCCCGCCGTGGCCGTTCTCCAGCGCTTCCCGACGGTCTCTCTCACTCCTCGGCGTCCTGCCGGGCGTTTAGTTTGGCCTGTTCGCGGGCGCTCGGATTGACCGACTCCTTGAACGGCACCTCCGCGACGGTCGCGTAGACCGGTTCGCCGGGTTCCTCGGCGTACTCGTCGGGGAGGTGGACCTGGAACTCGATATCCAGGTCCTCCTCGAAGATGCTGTCGTCGAGCGGGGTATCCGTCTCGGCCCGGAGTTTCTCGGCGGGGACGAACCCCATTCCGATGTTCGTCTCCAGGTCGGGGTTCCACCACGGCGAGGTGAGGTAGCCACACTCCTCGCCGGTGTCGGGGTCGGAGATGAGCCAGAAGTCCGGCGCGTAGTCCCTGATGGGTTCGCCGGCCATCTTCAGCCCGACCAGCTTGAGGGCGAACGGGTACTCGCCGTTCGCGATCTGTTCCTGCTGGCGTTCGAGTTCCGCCTTGCCGACGTAATCGGCGTCCTTGTCGTCGGGGACCTGGTAGCCGAGGTTCACCTGGAAGGGCGAGGTCTCGTGGTCCATGTCCTGGCCCCAGGACATGATGCCGGCGGCGATGCGGCGATGGTGGCCCGGCGCGATCTGCATCCCGCCGTGTTCCTTGACGGTCTCCATGACCGGGTCCCAGACCCGCTCGGCGTACTTCGAGGCCTCCCTGACGTAGATCTCGAAGCCCTTCTCGCCGGAGAAGCCGGTCTGGCTCACCAGCACGTCACAGCCGTCGACCTCGGCTTCCATCAGCCCGTAGTAGGGGATATCGCTGACTTCTTCGCCGACGACCTCTATCATGACGTCCTCCGAGCGCGGGCCCTGGATCTGCATGGGCGCGACGTCGATCTCGTCTATCTCGACGTCGAAGTCCATGCCGGCGTTGATGCCCTGGAGCCACTGCATGAGCGTCGAGTCCGAGATGGAGAACCAGAACTCGTCGTCGGCGATCCGCAGGAGGATGGGGTCGTTGAGGATGCCGCCGTCCTCGTTACAGAGGATGACGTACTTGCCGTGCATGGAGTCGATCTCGGTCGCGTCGCGGGTGATGACGTAGTTCGTGAGCGCCTCGGCGTCCGGCCCCTTGACGCGGATCTGGCGCTCGACGGCGACGTCCCAGAGGGTGACGCTCTCTGTCAGCGCCTCGTACTCGGCCATCGCGCCGCCGTCCTCCGGTTCGACCAGCCCGCGAGGGTGGTAGATCCGGTTGTAGACGGTACAGCGCCAGGCGCCCTCCTCGTTGAACGACTTGTGGAAGAAGGGTGATTTCCGAACCCGCGTCGAGACGAGCATCCGGATGCCGGGGTCGCCGGTCTGTCGCAGGTTCCGCGGTAGGACGCGGTCGGACTGGTCGACGCTCGGGTGGTTCGGGTGTTCGGGTCGTTGCTCCGGTGGTTGGCTGTCCGACATGGCTCCGAATCGCTCGCCCACGCCCATAAAAGAGAGGTGTCACTTCCCATCCGGCCCGCTCGGCCGCCAGCGAAGAGCGCCGTTCTACCCCACGTCTTTGCCGCTTAGACCCGCTGAGAAGTTTTCCTGGAGACCCGGTATCCGATCCGGTGGTGCCAGAACACGGATCCGAACCACTAACTATCATACTCTGTATATATTGTGGTTTCCGGGAGTGTCTCGTTCGTCGGCCCCGCGACGGGAAGGGGTTCGACCGGGACCCGCGACCGGCACCCACACGTTTTTCGCGCGCTGGCGTGTCAGCGGACCACATGGGCACGAGCCAGGACGCCGCGGACGGAGCGGCGGATTCGCTCGTCACGTGTTCGCTCCAGGGCGGGACGCTCTCGGTGTACGAGGACCGCGTCGTCATCGAGCGGTCGGGCGCCTCGATCCACGAGGACAAGACCGTCCCGATGGACGAGGTCCGCGGCGTCGCCTACTCCGGCGGGTGGCTGACCGGCCACATCCAGATCGAACAGGTCGGCGTCGAACCCGACGAGGCGGGGGTTCTGAGCCATCCGGTCGACGAGAACACCCTCTACTTCCCGTGGTCGAAGCGCTCGTGCGCTCGGGACGCTCGCGACGCGATCCTCGAACGCGCGACCGGGGAGTAACCTGGTCCGTTCGAGCGGGCGCGTGACCGCCGTCCGTCATACGGTCGGTTGTGACGATTTACCGGTATTCCGCCGACCGTTCGATGAAATCCGGAACTGATTTACAACCGATCGTATCACTCCCCGGGACGTTCACTCCAGCCGGCCGCGCCGCCAGTCCTCGGTGTCGGGCACCTGGTTCATCGTGTAGATGTGGACGCCGCGGATACCGTACTCCGGGTCGGTGGCGTGGGGTGCGAGGCCGTCGATGAGTTTGTCGGGTTCGTACTTGCCGCGCGAGCCGACGAGCTGTCGAATGAACCCGACGAGTCCGGTCGTCTTCTGGACGAAACTGATCGAGTCGCCGACGCCGACCTTCTGTGCGACGCCGACCATCTTCTGGTATTTCATCACGCCCGGGATGCCCACCTCGACGGGCAACTCGACCCCCCGCTCGCGGGTCGACTCGATCCACGTCACGATGTCGGCGGGGTCGAAACAGAGCTGCGTGGTGATGTAGGTCGCGTGGGGCGCTTTCTTCGCCATCGCGTCCTGGAGCGTCTCGTCCGAGAGGAAGTCGTGGCCCTCGGGATAGCCCGTGATGCCCACGCCGTCGAACTCGTAGCCCAGGTCTTCGAGGGCGACGAGCAGGTCGTGGGCCGACTCGAACTCGCCGGCGGGTTCCTCGCGGTCGCCACCGGGGACGAAGACGTCGTCGACGCCGGCCTCGACGAGGCGGCCGGCGACCTCGTCGAGGTGGTCGTCGTCCTCGACGTAGCGCGCCGCGACGTGGGGGACGACCTCGTAGCCCGCCGCAGCGGCTTTCTCGGTCCACTCGATCGTCGCCCCGAGCCCCAGCGTGGGCGAGGTCGTGATCGCGATGGTCGCGCCGTCCGGGAGGTGGACCATCTGGTCGCCGAAGCTGTCGAACGGCATCAGTTCGAACCGCGGGTCGGCGAGCAGTGCCCTCGCGCCGTCTGCCGTCGTCGGTGTGTCCAGTGACATGGGTTGGGAGGCCGGCCCGCGGGACACGTCGCCCGCGTCGCCGGGTTCGTCCTTCCGGTAACACGGTGGAGGCCACAATTAGGTCTTTCCCGGACCCGCCGGGAGCGTCGCCGAGCGGGGTCTCTGACCGCCGGACGGACGACTCCCGGCGGGTCGCACGCTCACGGCGGGCAACGCCTGACAACCGCCGGATACGTTGTGGAGTCGGGAGTCCCCGCGGGGTCGGTCGCGCCCGAAACCGGCAGCAAGCACCCGATTTCGGAGCGGTCGACCGGATGGTCTCCCGTGAGCCTTATTGGTCGATCCGGTGACTGACCACCAGCGCATCGCGGGCCGGCCGCCGCGGACGGCGGTGTCCGGCGCGGCGGTGCGGGGACAGACCATGGCTCGGGACACCGCGGAGACGGTCACGTACGCAGACATCGAGGCCGCGCGGGAGCGACTCGACGACCCGTCGGTCGTCACGGAGACGCCGGTCGACCGCAGCACCGCCCTCGAATCGATGACGGGCGCCGCCGAGGTGTCGCTGAAACTCGAACACCTCCAGTGGACGGGGTCGTTCAAGACACGCGGCGCCTACAACAAGATCCGGCGACTCGCCGAATCGGGCGGCGTCGACCGCGTCGTCGCGGCCAGCGCCGGCAACCACGCCCAGGGCGTGGCCCTCGCGGCGAGCACGCTCGGCGTCGACGCCACCGTCGTCATGCCGACGACGGCCCCACAGACCAAGGTCGAGGCGACGCGGGGGTACGGCGCGTCCGTCGAACTCGTCGGGAAGGACTTCCAGGCGGCCACGACCCACGCGAAAGACCTCGTCGCGGGGACGGACGCGATGTTCGTCCACGCGTTCGACGACCCCGCCATCGTCGCCGGGCAGGGCACGCTCGGCGTCGAGATGTACGAGGACCGCCCGTCGGTCGAGACGGTCGTCGTCCCCATCGGCGGGGGCGGGCTCATCGGCGGCATCGCCACCGCCTTCGCCGAATTGCGCCCGGAGACCCGCGTCGTCGGCGTCCAGGCCGAGGGCGCGGCGACGGTGCCCGACAGCCTCGACAAGGGGACGCCACAGACCTTAGAGGAGGTCGACACCATCGCCGACGGCATCGCGACCGGCGGGGTCTCCGAGCTGACGCTGGGACTCATCGAGCGCCACGTCGACGAGGTAGTCACCGTGACCAACGGCGAGATAGCCGACGCCGTCCTGCTGTTGCTGGAGCGGGCGAAACAGGTCGTCGAAGGGGCCGGCGCGGCGGCCGTCGCAGCTGTCCGGAGCGACGACCTCGACGTCTCGGGCGAGCACGTGATGCCGCTGCTCTGTGGCGGCAACCTCGACATGACGATGCTGCGGACGGTGCTGGTCCACGCG
This sequence comes from Halobacteriales archaeon QS_5_68_33, assembly GCA_003023785.1. Lineage (GTDB taxonomy): Archaea > Halobacteriota > Halobacteria > Halobacteriales > Haloarculaceae > QS-5-68-33. The sequence continues at coordinate 52,599 of PXRS01000077.1, forward strand.
CTGGCGCGCCGCCGGCAGGTCATCCGGGTGCGGGTCCGCATCGAGGACCGCCCGGGGAAGATGGCCGACATCTCGGCGGCCATCGCCGACCAGGGCGCCAACATCCAGACCGTGCGCCACGACCGGGCGCTGGAGGACCTGGACGTCGGGGAAGCCTACCTCATCTTCCAGGTCGAAACCAGCGGCGCCGACCACGCCCGCCGCGTCGTCGCGGCCATCGCCGACCACGGCTACGACGTCTCCGTCGTCACCCACCCCGGCGCCGACGGGAACTGACCCGACGAAACCGCGTGACCCGCGAGCCGGCGTGATCCCGCGAAACCGTGTTGCGCTCCCCCGGAGTCGCGTGAGACTGCCGGCTGTAAATCCGGAAAGGTCTCGCCGCCCCGGGGCGACGGATGTCCTTACGAAGTGACAGCCGGCAGCATGGCTTCTCCCGGACCGGGCGGCCGGCTCCGCAGGGGGAAATATTTAAACACCCGAATAGTTACGGATGAACGTTTATATGAAATCCTCGGGTTGGGTGTGATGAGGGATTGCTTCGTGTTAGCTGGTGGCAAGGTCGGTGCCGTCGGCGGTCGCGACGACGGGCGGGGTAGCGCGTCGCAAATAACCGTGGAAAAGCGTCCGCGAAAGCGAAGACGACCGCGCGAGGCGAGAGACAACATGTACACGACACACGCGATAGCGACCGAACGGGAGGTACAGAATGACTGACGGAGAGGACGAGGCGGTCGGCGAGATGTCGGACGGACTCCAGGTGGAGCTGTTCCACCCGGACTCGGACCGCGAACCGGGCGACACCAACATCCAGAAATGGGGGTTCGACATCCACCCGGTGGTGTTCCCCATCGCGCTGGGCATCATCGCGCTGTTCATTGCCGTGACGGTCCTGCTGGGCGACACGGCCAAAGGCATCTACGAGGGCATCTTCAATTTCATCGGCGCCAACTTCGGCTGGTTCTACCTGCTGGTCGTGAACGTCTTTATCGTCGTCCTGCTGTACTTCGCGCTGAGCAAGTACGGAAACATCAGGATCGGCGGCGTCGAGGCCGAGAAGGAGTTCAGCAACTTCTCGTGGATGGCGATGCTGTTCAGCGCCGGCATGGGGATCGGCCTCATGTTCTTCAGCGTATTGGAACCCGTTTTCTACTTCTCCAACGTGCCGGGCTTTTGGGGCGCCGAGGCGGGGACCGGCGCGGCGGCGTCGGCGGCGATGGCCCAGACGTTCTTCCACTGGGGCTTTCACCCGTGGGCGATCTACGGGCTGGTCGGCCTCGGGCTGGCCTTCTTCTCGTTCAACCGGGGGTTACCGCTGACGTTCCGGTCGATCTTCTGGCCCCTGCTGGGCGAGCGGATCTACGGCTGGCCCGGCCACATCATCGACCTCGTGACGGTGTTCGCGACGCTGTTCGGCCTGGCGACCTCGCTGGGGCTGGGCGTCGCGCAGGTCAACACCGGCTTCGAGTACGTCGGCACCGAGATCCTCGGCGTCGTCGCGAGCGTGCCGAACAACACCGGCTCGCAGATACTCATCATCGCGGGCATCACCGCAATCGCGACGCTGTCGGTCGCCGCCGGCCTCGACGGCGGCGTCAAGCGCCTGAGCACGCTCAACCTCTACCTGATGCTCGCGCTGCTCGGGTTCCTGCTGGTCGTCGGCCCCAGCATCTTCATCTTCGGCGCCTGGGTCGAGGGCCTGGGCGCGTACTTCGGCAACATCCTCGAACTCGGCTTCTTCCGCGGGACGATGGGCGCCGGCGGCGGCACCGTCACCGCCTGGACCGTGTTCTACTGGGGCTGGTGGATCGCCTGGTCGCCGTTCGTCGGGATGTTCATCGCGCGCATCTCGAAGGGTCGGACCGTCCGCGAGTTCGTCCTCGGCGTGCTGTTCCTGCCGTCGCTGTTCTCGACCGTCTGGCTGTCGACGTTCGGCGGGAGCGCGCTGCGCGACTCCGTCGTCGGCGATGGCTCCGGCGCCGTCGTGGGCGCCTACAACGAACTCGGGTACGGGGCTTTCGAGACGCTCGGCATGTTCGTGATGCTGGAGCAGTACCCGCTGGGCGCCATCTCGGCGTCGCTCGCGACGTTCCTGGTGATGACCTTCTTCGTCACCTCGTCGGACTCGGGGTCGCTGGTCATCGACCACCTGACCTCCGGGGGCAAACACGACGTGCCGAAGACCCAGCGCATCTTCTGGGCGGTTACCGAGGGCGCCGTCGCCGCCATCCTGCTGTGGGGCGGCGGCCTCACCGCCCTGCGGACCGCCTCGGTCTCGACCGGGCTGCCCTTCGCCGTCATCCTGACGCTGATGTGTTACACCGTCTACAAGGGCCTCAAAAACGAGTACGAGATCCTCGAATCCGAGGAGTTCGCCGAGACGATCGAGGAGATCACCGGTGAGGAGGACGTCGACGTGGTCACGACCGGCAGCGAGACCGTGACCGACATCACCGAGAGCGACGACGCGCCCGGCGACTGACGCCGTTTCGCGACTGCCCGCGTTTTTCTCACGCCGCGGTGGAACCCCGCGAAGCGGTACCAGCGACTCAGACGGATCCGTGGGGGCAATCACCGGACCGACCGCACGTCGTCGCCCGGTCGGACCAGTAGGGCGCTACGGCGACCCGTTTCATGGTGTTTCTCACGAGCATTTCCCGGTGAGTCGGTCAGGTCACCGGGTGACAGCGTTTCTCCGGACCGGACTGGCGGGGTATCGTCGGATCTCTCGCGAGAAATATCCACCCGGACGTGATTTGCTCAACTCGTGCCGTCACGGACCCAGCGTATTACGAGCCGAACTCACCGATCTGGTGTCGTGACACGTAACGGGGTCGCGTCCGGGTGGATACTATACTGTCGGACACAAGTACGTGAACGTGCCCGTCGACGTTCGGGGACATGCATCTCGAAGACCCCGAAACAGTCATCGGAGCGGTAGCATCACTTGTGTCCGACAGTATAACACACGGTCGGTTGTAACTGTGTACCGATGATTCGCCGGGCGGGCGAAACTCGGAAATGACTGACAACCGACCGTGTCAGTAGTAGTCCCACTCGTCGTCCTCGCTGCCCTGTCTGATCTCGTCCTCGCTCTCCTCCGGGTCGCGGTCCTCGGGCCACTCGACGCCGCCCCGCAGACTCTTGTAGGCGTACGCCGCGAGGGCCGCGACCATGAGGACGAGGAGCAGCGACGCGGCGACGGACACGGCGCCGCCCACCGACTCCATCAGCCCGCCGCCCGCCTGGAGTGTCGCGCCTGCCATACGCGACCTAGGCGGGCCGCCTTGAAGTGCCTTCGCCGAGCCGCTGGCCTCACCCGTCCCCCTGGGCCACGACCGGACGCGAGCGGTGGACCCAGGTCCGGGTCGGCCCGCCGACGCCGACGGCCGCGACGAGAACCAACGCGGCGAAGGCCGCCCCCGCAGGCAGGAGGAACCAGCTGGCCGCGCTGGCGCTCGCGGCCAGCGCGAGCCCGTGCTGCGGCCGCCGGGGACCCCACAGGCCCGTCAGGAGCGTCCCGACGACGAGGAGCCCGAACGCGCTCACGAGCGCCAGGCCGCCGACGAGCACGAGCGCCGCCAGCGCGCCCAGCGGCGTGGCCGCGACGCCCAGCTGGGCCAGCATGTTGTTCGTATAGAAGCCCGCGAAGGCGACGAGCGCGTACGCACAGGACCCGTAGACGATGGCGACGGCCGGCCGCCCCAGCGTGTCGTCGACCGCACGGTCGACCAGGCGTTCGCGCCGGGACAGGAACGCGCCACCCAGCAGCCCGACGAGGAGAAACGACCCGGCGGCACGCGCCGCAGGCGGCGTGCCGGCCACGGTCGACGGTCCCAGCGTCTGCCCGGCCGCGACGCCGGGGACCGTCGCCAGCACCGCGACGGCCGCAATCCCCGGTCGCGTCGCGGACGCCGTGGCGGCCGCCCTGACACCTCCTCGCAAACCGGATCGCATGGGCCACCCAGCGCGCCCCGGAGTGAAAACCTGTCGATGGGCCGTCCCGGGTCGGCGCTCACGACCGGCGACGAGCTATTTATCGGGATTCGTCCCCAACGACAGATAGTGACCGGCGTGTTACAGGCTGTGGTTTCGGGGATCAAGCGGGTCGGCGAGCGCCTAGCCGCGCCGTTCCGGCGCGGGGACGGCCCCAACAAGTTCCGCCTGTCGAGCATGGACACCGCGACCACAACCATCGACGGGTCCGTCGGCTGGCGCAACCGACCGCCCGCGCTGCTGACCTGTCCCCGGTGTGGCGACGAGATATACCAGGCGAACGCCCGCGACGAGATCGACTGCCCTCACTGCGTCGAGATGGTCGATCCCGAGGAGTTCGCCGACCTGGAGTTGCTCGCCATGGAGTGTCCCGTCTGCCGGAACCGGATGCGACACGGCCAGCGACACCCCGAGCGCTTCGACTTCCCCGAGTGGGCCACCTGCGACAGCTGTCGCTACCACTGGGAGTTCAAACACTCCTACGATTGATAGTGTTTATCACGAGCAGTTACCGGCCTTCTGCTGGACAACCGGCTGACGAGATGTCTCCCGGCCGGTCCGGCGAGGATCGGAGAAGAACTCGTGGGAAACAGTATGATACGGTCGGTTGTGGATCAGTTCCGGATTTCGTCGAACCGGTCGGCGAAATACCGGTACATCGGTACAACCGACCGTATGAGAGGGGGCCACGACCATAGACTATTGTCGCTCGCGGGCGAGACGGACGACGATGGTCGAGATGATACGGACCGTGCTGGCGGCGCTCGCGGTCGTCCTCTTCGCGACGGCGCTGGCGGCGATGACGGCCCAGCGGCTGCGAGTGGCCGGGTTCTGCTTTCTGAGCGCCAGCCTCGTCATCTACGTGCGCGAGACGCGGACCGCGGACGGGCCGGCCGGCGACTGACCGGCGAGGACACCCCGACGTGACGGGCTAGTCGTCGACGGTCATCCGGGTCGTTACCACCGGGATCGGCGACGTACGGACCACCTTGTCGGAGGCCCCGCCCAGCACCGCGCCGAACTTTCCCTTGTAGGCACTTCCCATGACGATGGCGTCCAGTACTCGCGGTAGTCTTCCCGCAGTTGCTCCTCGTCGTCCCTGACGTACACCGTCCGGGGCGCGCCCGGCAGGTCGATGACGTACAGCGCGTGGACGGACGCGCCCAGCGACGCCGCGAGGTCGATGCCGTGCTCGGCGGCCCGCTGTGATTCGTCGTTCCCGTCGTAGGGGATCAGAATAGCGTCGTACATTGCCTCTACCCTCACCGCCGATTCTCCTGTCGGATTCAAATAACTTTGGTGCGAGCGACCGTTCGCCTGTACGGTCGGAAAAACGGATTCAGATCCCGTACTGAACCTCGGCAACGGTCGGCTCCCGAACCAATAATTACTACCTGGAGTATGTGATGTGGTCGGGAGCGGTTACCCCGGTCGGTCGGCGTCTTCCGGGGCCGGTGTGTCGGCGTCAGTGCCGAAGACGGCGGCGTCCTCGTCGAGGACCGACCGGCCGAGCAGCTGGCCGCCGATGATCGTGGGGCTGATGACCCGGTCGGCGCCGACGCCCTCGAGTTTCTCGACGTGTTTCCGGTCGGTGGCGGCGGCGACGACCCGGACGTCGGGGTTCTCCTGGCGGGCCGCCAGCACCGCGAGCACGTCGCGGGCGTCGTCCGCCGTGGCGACGACGACGCCCTCGGCGGTGTCGATGCGGGCGTCACGGAGCGACTCGGCGTCGGTCGGGTCGGCCGTCAGGACGTTCAGCTCGCGCTCGCGTAGCGACGACACGGCGTCGGTGTCCTCGGTGACGACGACGAGGTCCGTCTCGCCGTCGAGTTCGTCCAGAAGCGGTGCGGTGATGTCGCCGTGGCCCAGGACCAGGACGTGGTCCTCGAGCAGTGAGAGTTCGGATGCGCTCATGTTGCCGAATGCGCTCGATATCCGCGATTCGAGCGCCGGGATCAGAAGCGATCCCGACGCGACCGTGAACGAGATCGTCCCGAGCACGATGACGGACAGCGCGAACAGTTTGGTGACGTCCGTCGTCGGCGTCACGTCGCCGTAACCGACGGTCGTCCCGGTGACGACGATGTAGTAGAAGGCGTCGGTCAGCGAGTTGACGCCCGTGAACGCCCCGCGCATGGCGTAGGCGCCGACCGTCCCGTAGAGCTGAACGCCGAGGAAGGCCGCCAGCGCCGCCGCCTGGAACGCCGAGAGGTCGACCGCCTGGTCGAACCGGCCGCGGTTCCGGACGACGTGTGGCAGCGCCACCAGCGCCGCGAGCAGGAGGAGCAGGTCCGTCGCGTCGGCCGTCAAAAGCGGCAACAGCGCCACCAGCGAAAGCGCCACCAGCGTCCCGTACCACGCTATCTTCAGGCGGCGCCGCAGCCCCAGGGCGAGGGGCCCGAGCAGGAACGCAAAGAAGACGGCGTAGAGGCGCATGAGACCCCCCGCACCCGGGACCAGTCCGGCCAGGGGCCCGTCCAGCGCCACCGCCCCGCCGCTCAGGTCCGACAGCCCCGTCACGAAGGCGACGACGGCCACCGCCCCGACGAGCAACACGCTCGTCTTCGCGCCCGAGAAGGACGACCAGTCGACCAGCCTGACCCGCTCGCCGTATTCGAACAGCTCCTCGAGGGCGGCGTCTCTCCCCTGTTCGCGCGTGTCACTGCCCACCCCAACGGGTAGCACGCTCCCGGATAAAAACGTGTGTTGCACCCGCCGAACTCGATCGCAGCCGTCCCGGTTCTGACTGTCGAACTCAACAGACCACTCTTCTGATACGACGGTACGGGTGAACTACCCCGACCTACCGCGCTTGGGCCTACTCGGCCCTCGTTTGTTGCGGTCGGGGCTTCCTGGTTCTGTGTCGGAGCTTGCATCCGACGTGGACACAGCGGCTCCAGACTCCGCAGGCGGCTTCCCTTCACAGGCGGTTCGGAGTGTCCCACTCCTACCGGGTCGACACTCGGCTACAACCGGCGGCGCACGCTTCTTGTCGCGTTTGAACACTGCCGGAGGCGTGGCGAGCATCTTCTTACCCGCTTCGACCGCAGGGGTAGTAAACGTGGCGGAGAGTCTGTTTGCGAACTGTGCGGGCGCTGTATCCCCTCCCTGCTCCGCTCTCTCAGGTCGCTCCGTGGCGGAAGGGGGATTAGCGCCCTCATCGCAGAAGCTAAGACCGGCCCCCCGGAAGCGTGTGGTATGGCGACACACGGGGACAGCCCCGCCGAGCGGTTCCTCCGGAAGGCCTTGGTGCCCGTGTGCGTGCTCTCGGGGGCGCTCGTCGTCTCGGGGTTTTTCTTCCCGTGGTTCGTCGGGGGCGTGGTGTCGGGCGAGGGGTGGCTCGTCCTCGCGCTCCTGTTTTTCGGCACTGGACTGGCCTACCTCGCGCTGTTGCCGGTGCAGGCGCCCGAATCGGACGAGACGGTCGGCCGGGGGCGGACGGTCAGGTACCTGCTGCGGATCCGCCACGGCCACTTCCGGCGGGCCATCGAACCCTTCTTCGAGCGCCAGGACGCGGTGACCTTCGGCGTGCCCGTCGCCGTGCTCGCGCTCTTCTTTCTCGTTCGCCTCCTCGCGCCCGGCGCGACCACCGGAGCCATCGGCGCCGCGGAGGCGTTCGTGCTGGGGGACATGGGGTGGCTGTTTCTGGGCGCGGTCCTGCTCGCGGTGCTCTACTGCGTCTTTCTCCTCGCGGGACCGTGGGGGGACGTCCGCCTCGGCGGCCCCGACGCCGAACCGACCTACACGTATCCGACGTACTTCGCCCTCTTTTTCGCGGCGGGCATCGCCGCCGGCATCGTCTTCTGGGGTCCCGCCGAGGCGCTCTTTCACTACGGGTCCCCGCCGCCGTACTTCGGGACGGCGCCCGGGTCGAGCGCGGCGGCCGTCAACGCGCTCGCCTACGCTTTCTTTCACTGGGGGGTTTCGGCGTGGAGCCCCTACCTCGTGGTCGGGCTGCCCGTCGCGTATTTCGTCTACGACCGCGGCGCGCCGCTGCGGGTGTCGACGCTCTTGACCCCCTTCCTGGGCGTCGACGGCCTGGACTCTCTCCCCGCGAAACTGGTCGACGTCCTCGCCATCTTCGCGACCATCGGCGGCGTCGGCACCTCCGTCGCCTTCGTCAGCCAGCAGTTCCTCGCCGGCATCGACTACCAGTGGGGCGTCACCTACGGCGTCCTCGGGCCGGTCGTCCTCGTGGGGGGGCTGACCGCCATCTATGTCGTCACCGCGGGGTCGGGCGTCCACCGCGGGATCCGCCGGGTCGCCGGCGTGACCGTCGGCCTCTTCGCCCTCTTCGGCCTCCTCCTGCTGGCGCTCGGCCCGCGCTCGACGGTGTTCGCCTACGGCGGCCGGGCGCTCGGGCGCTACGCCGCGAACTTCCTCCCGATGAGCCTCTATCTCGGCGGGGAGTGGGTCGCCGACTGGACGGTCTGGAACTGGTCGTGGTGGTTCTCGTGGGCGCCGTTCGCCGGGCTCTTCCTCGCGGCCCTCTCGAAGGGCCGGACCGTCCGGACCGTCGTTGCGACGGCCGTCGGCGCCACCTCCCTGGCGACGATGGCCTGGTTCCTGGTGATGGGCGGGACGACCCTGGCGCTCCAGCACGGCGGTGCCGCGGACGTCCTCGGCGCCGTCGAGGCCTACGGCGGGTCCGAGGCCGTCGCCGGCTTCCCCGTCTTCGCCGCCCTCCCCATGAGCCAGCTGCTCATGTTCCTCTTTCTGGCGCTCATCGTCGTCTTCATCACCACTTCGGCGGCCGTCTCGACGCTCGTCGTCGCCGTCCTCGCGACGAAACGGGCGTTCGCGCCGACGACCGGCGACGTCGTCTTCTGGGGCGTCCTCCAGGGTGCGGTCGCCACCGCGGTGCTGGCGCTGGGCGGCGGTCAGTCCCTCCAGGACGTGGCCGTTCTCACCGGCGGCCCGTTCGCGCTCGTCTCCGTCCTCGCCCTCGCGGGCCTGACCTGGACGCTCCGCCGCGACGAGGCCGATCGCGACCGGGTTCGTCGGTCGCTCCCCGGCAAGGCCAGGGCCGCCCTCGCCGCCCGCGACGTCACGCTCCTCCCGGAACGGCCCGACCTCGACGACGAGAAACGCGAGTGACGGCGACGGCCGGGCCGTCATACGGTCGGTTGTCGGAACCTCGACCCGTAATCGTCCCGAGAGGAGTTGTCCCGGTGGGGTTCGACGGCAGATATTAGGGAGCGTCGGGCGAGGGGAAGGTATGAAACGGACTGTCAGCACCGACGAAGCGCCCGCCGCCGTCGGGGCGTACAGCCAGGCGACGACCACCGGCGACCTGCTGTTCACCGCCGGGCAACTCCCCCTCACTGTCGAGGGCGAACTCCTCGACGACGAACCCGTCGCCGTCCAGGCCCGCCAGTGTCTCGAAAACGTCGAGACCATTCTCGCATCCGAGGGCCTGGAGATGAGCGACGTGCTGAAGGTGACGGTCTTCCTCGACGACGTGGACGACTTCGCCGAGATGAACGACACCTACGCCGGGTTCTTCGAGGAGGACCCCCCGGCGAGAAGCGCTGTGGAGGTGGGCGCCGTCCCGAAAGGCGCCGCCGTCGAGATCGAGGCCATCGCCGCTGTGGAATGAGGACGACGACCACCACGCCCGGGCGACGGCACTGTTCAACGCGATCCAGGCCGGCGACCTCCCATACCGGCCGCTGTACACCACGGGTTACGTCCTCGCCGAGCTCGTCACCCTCGGGCTTGCGCGAGCGAACCACACGCTCGCTGCGACTGCCCTGCGACGAATCCGCGCCTCACCGTCGGTAACGGTGCTTCATCCTGACGAACCGATGTTCGCGGCCGTCTGTAACGAGTTCTACCGATACGACGACCAGGATATTTCACTCGTCGATCACGCGACCAGTGTGCTCGCCGACGAGCGCGATGTCGAACACGTCTTTACCTTCGATCCGGACGACTTTCGCACGCTCGGGTTCACCGTGGTCCCCGACGACACCGGCGAGGCGTGACGCACGATGCTCGTCATTGCCGAGCCGATGGAACACCTCGTATCAGAACAGTCCGTGAACGGTGCCGTCGTCGTCGACGTCCATGTTCGCGGCGGCGGGCTCGGCGGGGAGGCCGGGCAGGGTAAGCACGTCGCCGGTGAGCGCGACGAGAAAGCCCGCGCCGGCCGAGGGATAGACCTCCTTGACTTCCAGCGTCCAGTCCTCGGGCGCGCCTTTCAGTTCGGGGTCGTCCGACAGCGAGTGGAAGGTCTTGGACATGCAGACGGGCACGTCGTCGAAGCCCAACTCCTCCATGCGCTCGATGTCGTCCTCGGCGTCGCCGTGATACTTGACGCCATCCGCGCCGTATATCTCGGTCGCGACCGTCCCGATCTTCTCCTGGATGGAGTCGTCGAGGTCGTACAGCGGTTCGAACGTCGAGTCGGCCGCGGCGGCGGCTTCCAGTTTCTCGGCGAGGTCGATTCCGCCCTCGCCGCCGTCGCTGAAGACGTTGGACTCCGCGGCCTCGACGCCCAGGTCCGCCTCGCAGTGTTCGATGACCGCGGCGACCTCGGCGTCGGTGTCCCCGGGGAAGCGGTTGACCGCCACGACGACCGGGACGCCGAACTTCCGGAGGTTGCTGACGTGCCTGTCGAGGTTCTCGAACCCCCGCCTGACGGCGTCGACGTTCTCCGCGTCGAGTTCGTCCAGGTCGGCCGGCCACATGTCGTAGCCGTGGTATTTCAGCGCGCGGACGGAGGCGACGAGCGTGACCGCGTCCGGTTCCATGTCGCCGAACCGGCAGACGATGTTCATGAACTTCTCCGCGCCGAGGTCGGACCCGAACCCGGCTTCGGTGACGACGGTGTCGGCGAGGCGCGAGGCGACGTCGTCGGCCATCAGCGAGTTGGTGCCGTGGGCGATGTTCGCGAAGGGGCCGCCGTGGACGAACGCGGGCGTCCCCTCGATGGTCTGGACGACGTTGGGTTTCAGCGCGTCCTTCAGGAGGATGGAGACGGCGCCGGTGGCATCGATGTCCTCGACGGTGACGGGGTCGCCGTCCTCGTCGTAGGCGACGATGATCCGGGCGACCCGCTCTTTGAGGTCGGCGATGGAGTCGGCCAGACAGAGCACGGCCATCAGTTCGGAGGCGGCGGTGAGGATGAACCCGTCCTCGCGGGGGACGCCGGTGACGTCCCCGCCCAGACCGACCGTCGTCTCCCGGAGGACGCGGTCGTTCATGTCGATGGCGCGGGGCCAGTTGACCCAGTTGACCGCGACGTCGAGGTCGTTGCCCTGCTTGATGTGGTTGTCCAGCATCGTCGAGATGAGGTTGTGCGCCGAGGTCAGCGCGTGCAGGTCGCCCGTGAAGTGGAGGTTGATGTCCTCCATGGGGAGGACCTGCGAGTAGCCGCCGCCGGCGGCGCCGCCCTTGACCCCGAAGACGGGCCCCAGCGACGGTTCGCGGATGGCGACGAGGGCGTCGGTCCCGATCCGGTTGAACGCCTGGCCCAGCCCGACCGTCGTCACCGTCTTGCCCTCGCCCATCGGCGTCGGTGTCATCCCCGTCACGAGCACGAGGTTCGCCGTCGCCTCGCGCTCGTTCCTGATCCGCTCGATCGCCGGGAGTTTCACCTTCGCCTTGTGCTCGCCGAACAGGTCGAGGTCGCCCCGCTCCAGCCCGTAGGGCGCCACCACGTCCGCGACGTGGGATTTCTCGACTGACTGTGCGATCTCGTAGTCGGTGGGAACGGACTCCTCGCTCTCCTCCAGTGAGGACATACGCGGTGATTTTCCCGTCCCACTCATCAATGTTAGCGTACCTATAGATACCCGAATACGACGTGTTTGAACGCGGAACCCGGCCGGTCCGCGACCCGGAAAAAAGGGTGCGACCGGAGGGTTTCACGGACTGTCAGCGCCAGCCTGTCGGCGCCGCCCATCGTGATCCGCCGGTGACACGCTGTGCTTCGACTGATGGGCCGGCGGCGTCGACGGAGCGGGACCGCCCGGCTCATACGGTCGAGCGGTCCGCGACGTAGGCCCTGAGGTCGCGTTCGACCCCGGGGTCCATCGGCGGCCGCTCGTAGCTCTCGAGGAGCGCGTCGACGCGGTCGCGTCCGAGTCCGAACGCCGAGGGTCGGTCGGCGGCCCAGTCGTCGTGGGCGCGCTTGTCGAGGACTGCGGACCGATGGAACGACGCCGATGCCTCGTCCTCTTCGAGGAAGTGGCCGGCCGGGTCGGCGTCGGCGATGCGGTCGAGCGCGAGCGTCCCCTCGTCGACGGTCACGCCCTGGCGAAACCGGGCGAGCGAGCGGAGCAACTCGCAGTCGAGGACGAACTTCTCGGGAGAGACGGCGGCGTAGGATTCGAGGACGCCCGCGGCGTTCAGGGCGAGGTCGACGCCGCCGAACGCGGTGACCGCGCCGAGCAGCCCCGATTCGAGGCCGCCCTGGTAGTCGACGGTCTTGGCGTCCGAGAGCGCCCCGCCCGCCCGGCAGGGCAGGCCGTAGTGGCGCGCCAACTGGCCGGCGAGCGCGACGAACAGCGCCGACTCCGGGCCGCCGATGGAGAGCGAGCCGTAGCGGTCGTCGATGGTCGCAGAGGGGACGCCGTAGACCACCGGGGTCCCGGGGTTGACGAGCTGGGCCAGCGCGACGAACGCGAGCGTCTCGGCGTTGGCCTGGACCAGCGACGCCGCGAGCGTCGGCGGCCCCGAGGCCCCTGCCATGGTGAACGACGAGACGACCAGCGGCTGGCCGTGGTCGGCGTAAGTCAGCAGGCCGCCGAGCATCGCCCCGTCGATGCTGCGGGGTGGCGTCGTGTTGACCAGTCCCGCGACGACCGGGTCGGAGCGCTCGCCCGCCTCGAACGCGACGTCGGCCCGGTCGGCGAACGCGATCTCGACCATGTCCATGCAGGCCTGCGCGCGCTCTCCCCCGCGGGTCGGACCCATGACCGGCTTGTCAGTCAGGGTCAGCGACCGTTCCAGCATCGCGAGGTGCCTGTCGGCGCGCGGGACGTCCGTCGGCTCACAGAGGCTGTACCCCGCACACGTGATCACCTCCTCGGCGTGGGCGAGTTTCACGAGGCGCTCGTAGTCCGCGAGGCGGGCGTCCCGTCGTTCGTAGTTCGCCGCGCCAGCGGATCCGGCGACGTGGCGGTCCTGGTCTCCGCTCCCGCCGTCGAACGTGTGGACCGTCGAGGGGCCGTAGGCGGGCGCGCGGACTGGCGGGCCGTCACCGACGGTGACGTCTTTCTCCGGGTCGCGGGCGTGGAGCGTGAACGCGTCCGGCGCCCGGTCGACGGCGTCGGTGAGGAGCCCCCGCGGGAGCGTCGCGACGCCGTCGTCGTCGACGCGTCCTCCGGCGTCCTCGACGACCGCCCGGGCGCGCTCGTGGGTCAACTGGATCCCCACCTCCGCTATCACGTGCATCGACGCCTCGTGGACGGCCTCGACGCTCGCCGCGTCGAGTCTGTCCAGGCCGGGCGTCGCGTCGGAACTGTCCACTGGCCGCCCGTTTTCGAGAGCGCCACAAAAGGATTTGCGCGCCGACCACGAGCGGTCAGACGGGCGTCACGTCGTGGTTCATCTCGATCGTGTGACAGGATTTTGCGGGGGTCGCAACCCACGGTCGTGGCATGGAGTACCACGAAGCGGTGAACCGGCTGGAGCGGTTGCGGCGGCTCCGGCCCAAGCTGGGGACCGAGACGACCGCCGCGCTCCTGGCGCACCTGGACGACCCCCACGAGGACCTGACCTGGGTACAGGTCGCCGGGTCGAACGGCAAGGGGAGCACGGCGCGCGTACTCGGTCGGATCCTCCGCGAGGCGGGCCTCTCGGTCGGGTGTTACACCTCGCCGGACCTGAACGACCTCCGGGAGCGCGCCACCGTCCGGGGGCAGCCAATTCCGAAGGCCGAGGTGTGCGGGTTCGTCGGGGCGGCCTGGCCGTTCGTCGTCGACCGCGGCGCGACCATCGTCGACGTCGGCGGCGAGTCGACGCGGCCGGGCGCCGACATGCTCGACGACGTCACCGGTCTCGAAGACGCCGCGATGCGCCGCGTCGTCGCCACCGCCGGCAACGAGTAGCGCGAAACTCGAAAAACACGAAAACTGATGTTTTGTGAACGGCGGTTCGACGACCGGTCCGTCCCGACGGTCCCCGTCGTCGTTCCCGCGGGCGTCTCGCCGGACGTGGGCCGGAAAAACGGACGACCACGCCACACAGGTGCAAAATTCGGACACCCGGACGCGGTCCGGAAGCCACGGACCTCCGCACACGCGGTCGTCCGCGTTCGCTCGTCGTGTAACGGAACTGTCGGTAAGGCTGTCATTTAATATCGGACAGCACTTCCCTCGAAAAACGAGCATGAAACTGACAGGAACGCCGGCCGCGCGGGCCGTCGACAGTGCAACGAACGGCGGCGACCGAACGACACACGCCGGGGGGCGAGGCCGATGAGCGGCGACCTCCCGGACCACGCGCGGACCGTGGTCCTCGGCGCCGGCATCGTCGGGAACAGCCTGACCTACCACCTCGCGGAGCAGGGTCGCGACGACATCCTGCTGGTCGACAAGGGGCCCCTCCCCGACCCCGGGGGCTCGACCGGGCACGCCTCGAACTTCCTGATGCCCGTCGAGCACTCCAAGGAGATGACCCACCTCACGCGCGAGAGCATCGAGCAGTACAAGGACATGGACACGTTCGTCAACAGCGGCGGGATCGAGCTGGCCCGCACCGACGAACGCGTCGCGGAGCTCGAGCGCCGCGTCCAGTCGGCGAAGTCCTGGGGCGAACCGGCCGAACTGCTCACCCCCGAGGAGGTCGAGGAGCTCGTCCCCTACGTCAACACGGACATCGTCAAGGGCGGATTCTACAGCAAGGGCGCGGGGACCTGCGACCCGCTCCGGGCCGGCGAGGTGATGCGGGCCCGCGCCGACCACGCGACCGAGGGCGGCCTGACGGTCTCGCCCAACACCGAAGTGCTCGACATGCACGTCGAGGCCGGCGAAATCCAGGCCGTGAAGACCGACCGCGGGACCGTCACCGCCGACGAGGTCGTCATCGCCGCCGGGCTCTGGAGCCCGAAACTCGCGGCGATGGCGGGCGTCGAGATCCCGCTCACGCCGGCGGTCCACCAGCTCATCAGCGTCGGGCCGATCTCCTACTTCGAGGACTACGAGGGCGAGATCTCGTTCCCCGTGGTCCGGGACATGGACACCCAGATGTACGAGCGCCAGCACGGCAACGACATGGAGGTGGGCTCCTACCAGCACCGGCCCATCCTCTGGGACGTCGAGGACATCCCCTCGATCGACGAGGCGCCCCTCTCGCCGACCCAGCCACCCCTCACGGACGACGCCTTCGAGCAGTCCATGGAGAACGCCCTGGAGATCGTCCCCGAACTGCTCGACGACCCGGAGGCCGGCGTCCGCCACGAGATCGACGGCCTGCTGTCGGTGACGCCCGACGGCGCGCCGCTGCTTGGCCCGCTCCAGGACGTCGAGGGACTGTGGTCGGCCGCCGCCGTCTGGATCAAGGAGGCGCCGGCCATCGGCGAGGCCCTCGCCCAGTGGATGACGCGGGGCTGGTCGGACATCGACCTCCACAGCTCGAACGTCAACCGGTTCAAGGAGTGGGGCACCTCCCGCGAGTTCGTCAAGGACCGCGCCCACGAGGGTTACCGGAAGATCTACGGCATCGTCCACCCCCGCGAGCAGTGGCAGTCCTCGCGCCCCCTGCGGACGAGCGCCTTCTACCACCGCCAGGACGACCTCGACGCCCGCTTTTTCCAGGCCGGCGGCTGGGAGCGCCCCCAGTGGTACGACTCCAACGAGGACCTCGTCCGGCGCTACAACGAGGAACTCGACGGCCTCCTGCGGGCCAACGAGTGGGACTCCCGGTGGTGGTCGCCGGTCATCCTCGGCGAGCACCTGCACATGCGCGACAAGGTGGCCATGGTCGGGGACATGGGCTTTGCCATCTTCGACCTGCTGGGACCGGGCGCGACCGAGTACGCCGAGAGGATGGCGGTCGGCCGGATGGACGTCGACGTCGGCAAGTCCGTCTACACGCCGGTCCTCGCGCCCAACGGCGGGTTCGTCTCGGACCTTTCCATCGTCCGGATGGGCGAGAACCACTACCGGGTCATCACCGGCGGCTCCGTCCAGGGACCGGACAAGGCGCACTTCCGCTCGCACCTGCCCGAGGACGGCTCGGTCCAGCTGGTCGACCGGTCCTCCCAGCTCTGCACGCTCGGCGTCTGGGGACCCGACGCGCGGGACGTGGTCGACCCCGTCACCGAGGAGGACATGTCCCACGAGGCGTTCGCCCCCTACACCGCCCAGCACGTGACCATCGGCGAGGTCGACGCCTGGGCGCTCCGAATATCGTACGTCGGCGAGCAGGGCTGGGAGATCTACGCCCCGATGGACCAGGCCGAGCGGCTCTGGGACACCCTCTACGAGGCCGGCCAGGACCACGACATCCGCCCCGTCGGCATGGGCGTCTACGGGACGACCGGCCGCATGGAGAAGGGGTATCGCCTCTACGGGCACGAACTCGAACTGGAGTACACGCCCGCCGAGGCCGGCCTGACCTTCCACGGCGTCAAGGACGCCGACTTCGTCGGGAAGGAGGCCTACGCCGCCGGTATCGACGAGGAGAACGCGGCGACGCTGTGTACGCTCTCGGTCGACGACCACCGCTCCGAGGACGGCGACCGCCGGTTCATGCTCGGGAACGAACCCGTCCTCGACGACGGCGAGGTGCTCGTCGACGACGAGGGCCGCCGGTCGTACGTCACAAGCGCCGGCACCGGGCCCACCGTCGGCAAGCACCTCCTGATGGCGTATCTCCCCCGGGAGTACGCCGAGGAGGGGCGGGGCCTCCAGGTCGAGTACATGGGCGAACGGTACCCGGTGACGGTCGAGGTGGCCGGCAGCCGGCCGCTGTTCGACCCCGAAAACGAGCGGATACGGAGCTAAGCATGGACGTGCTCGCCTGCATCAAGCGCGTCCCGGACACGGGGGCGAAGATCGTCCTGACCGACGACGGGCAGGACATCGACACCAGCAGCCTCGGCTTCACGATGAGCCCCCACGAGGAGTGTGCCATCGAGGAGGCCATCCAGCAGGTCGAGGAACACGGCGGGTCGACGACGGTGCTGACGCTCGGTCCCGGGGACGCCGACGAGCAGCTGCGCACCGGCCTCGCGATGGGCGTCGACCGCGCGACCCACCTGGAGACCGACGGCGAGGAGTGGAGTCCCCGCGCGACCGCGAACGCCATCGCCGACGCGGTGCGCGACGAGGACCGGGAGTTCGACCTCCTGTTTTTCGGCAACGAGTCGGCCGACACCGCCAACTACCAGGTGGGCGTCCGCGTCGCCCGCGAGCTCGGCCTGCCCTGCGTCGCGGGCATCAAGACCCTCGACGTCGCCGACGGGACCGCCGTCGCCAGGCGCGAGGTCTCGGGCGGCGAGGAGGTCTACGAACTCGACCTGCCCGCCGTGATATCGGTCAAGGAGGGGATCAACGAACCGCGGTACGCCTCGATGCGGGCGAAGATGCAGGCCCGCCGCGAGGAGGTACCCGCCGAGACGCCCGACCACACCGAGGGGCCGGGCGCCTTCGAGAAGGTCCGCCTCGAAACGCCGGCGGGCGACGACTCCGACGCCGAGATCCTCGGCGAGGGACCGGCGGCGGTCCCGAACGTGGTCGAGGTGCTCGGAGACGACGTGGAGGTGCTCTGAGATGGTGCTCGCGTTCGTCGAACACGAGGCCGGCGACCCCGCCGAGACGTCGCTGGAGGCGCTCTCGTTCGCCCGCGAACTCGCGGCAGACACCGACACCGACCTCTCGGCGGCCGTCTTCGGCGAGGAGGCCGCCGGGACGGCCGACGCGCTCGGCGACCACGGCGTCGCCGAGGTCCACCACGTCACGCACGACCGCCTCGACGGCTACGCGCCCCGGGCGTGGGGCGAAACGCTGGCACAGCTCGTGGAGGTCATGGACCCCGTCGCGCTCGTCGCGCCGGGGAGCGACCGCGGCCACGAGGCACTCGCCCACGCCGGTGCGACGCTCGACCTGCCGGTGGTCGCCAACTGCACCGCCGCCGAGGTACCCGGCGCGACCGCCGAGAAGGCCGCCCCCGTGGCCGCCGACGGCGGTGTCGCGGCGGAGGGCGGCGCGGCGAGCGAGTGGCAGGTCACCCGCCACCGCTGGGGCGGCAGCCTCGCCGGGGAGGCCGCCGCGGCCACGGTCGAACCGTTCGAACCCGACCTCGACGACCCCCAGTTCAGGGTGCAGGTCACCCGGACCGAGGAATCCGACGTCGAGGGCGTCCCGCTGGGCGAGGCGCGGGTCGTCGTCAGCGGCGGGCGCGGCGTCGGGAGCGCCGAGGACTTCGACCAACTCGAAGAACTGGCCGACCTGCTCGGCGGGGCGCTCGGGGCCTCCCGTGCGGCCGTCAACGAGGGCTGGCGGGCGCACGACGACCAGATCGGCCTCACGGGCGCGAAGATCAGCCCCGACATCTACATCCCCTGCGGGATCAGCGGCGCCGTCCAGCACATGGTCGGGTGCAAGGGCGCGAGCAACATCCTCGCGATCAACACCGACCCCGAGGCCGCGATCATCCAGAAGGCCGATTACGCCGTCATCGGCGACCTCCACGAGGTCGTCCCCGAACTCAACGAGGCCCTCCGCGAGGAACAGTAGTCGGGCACGACCCGGTCCACGACAGGTACGTATCCTGTCAATTCTCGTTTCGGGTCCGTCCCGCTGTCGTGTCGCAGCGTCACAGGACGGACCGGCGGTCGCTCATCCTGCCCCGGAACGACGGTCAGCCGTCGCGCTCGGAACCGATCGTCCAGAGCGCCCGGGAGAGCGCCCACAGCGAACAGTCACACCGCTGCGCGACTCCGCGGCAGGTCCGGAGGTAGCGCTCGTACTCCTCGGCGGCGGGCGGGTCGGGGTAGGGCGCGTCGAGCTCGCCGGCGGCCCGGAGCGTCTCCCACTCGCGGCGGCTCGCGACGAGGTAACGCTGGGGGTGGAGGAAGGCGAGAAACGCCGACCCGACCGGGACGTCGACGCCCGACAGCGCCGTCAGCGACCCGAGTTTCGCCGCCGTCCCGTCGGCCGCGACGGCGTCGGCGACGGCCCCGTGGACGGCTTCGTAGCTGTTCTCGCCGTAGCGTTCCTCGGCGGCCCGGCGGTCGGCGTCGGGGTAGGCACCGAGGTACCGGCGGTAGTACCACTGGACGACCCATTCGGCGTCCCGCCAGCCGAACTCGCCGCTCGCGAGCGCGTCGGGGAGCGTCTCGCGGTGCTCCGCCTCGACGGCGTAGAGCGGTTGCACCGTCTCGTAGGCGTCGGCCTTCCGGGCGACGAGGGCGGGCGTCAGGTCCATCGCCCGGAACTCGACGGGCCATCGGCTTGATAGTTCCTCCGGCGGCGGGCACCCCGGCGGCCGCTCGCGTCGGTCCCGAGGCAAGATTCAAACCCGCCGGGGCTGAACCTTTGTCCACAATGATCCACGTTCAAGTGGGTGTCACGGATGTCCAGTGACGACGAGCCCGTCAAGACCATCTGCCCGTACTGCGGCGTCGGCTGCGGTATCAAGGTGAACCCCGGCGAGGAGCCGGGCGACATGCGGTTCATGCCGTGGGGGGACGCGCCGGTCAACGAGGGGCGGGTCTGCATCAAGGGCGGCGCGGCGACGGAGGTGGTCGACCACGAGGACCGCCTGACCGACCCCCTGATCAAGGAGGACGGCGAGTTCCGCGAGGCCTCCTGGGCGGAGGCCTACGACCTGGTCGTCGGCGAACTCGAGCGGATCCGCGAGGAGTACGAGCCCGACGCGATGGGCTTTTTCGGCTCCTCGAAGACGATGAACGAGGAGAACTACCTCCTCCAGAAACTGGCCCGGCGCTACGGGACCAACAACGTGGACAACTGCACCCGGATGTGTCACGCCTCGACGGTGTGGGCGCTCCGGACGAGCCTGGGCGCGGGCGCGATGACCAACAGCATGGCCGACCTGCGCGAGGCGGCCGACGTCTTCTGGATCCAGGGGGCAAACCCCGGCGAGCAACACCCCATCGCCAACAGCGTCTACTTCCGGCAGGCGGTCAACGAGGGCGCGACCGTCATCCAGGTCGACCCCCACGCCAACAAGACGACGCGGTCGTTCAAGATAGACGAGACCGACCGCCACGTGCACCTCCAGCTCGAACCCGGGACGGACATCCCCCTGCTGAACGTCGTCCTCAAGACGGTTCTGGAGAACGGCTGGGTCGACGAGGAGTTCGTCGCGGAGCGCACCGAGGGGTTCGACCACCTCGAAGAGACCCTCGCGGACTTCGACAAGGCGGCCGCCGCCGAGGAGTGTGGCGTCCCCCTCGAAGACATCGAGGCTGCCGCGGAGACGTACGCCACGGCCGAGAACGCGGCCATCTTCACCGGGATGGGGATGAGCCAGCACACCTGCGGCGTCGACAACGTGCAAAACGAGATCAACCTCGCGCTGGTGACGGGTAACCTCGGACGGCCGGGCACCGGCGTCAACCCGCTGCGCGGCCAGAACAACGTCCAGGGGACGTGTGACGTGGGCGCGATGCCGAACGTCCTCCCGGGCTACCAGCTCGTCGACGACGACGAGGCCCGCGAGTCCGTCGAGGACGTCTGGGGCTTCGAGGTTCCGGACGAGCCCGGGCTGACGAACGTCGAGATATCCCACGAGGCGGGCGAGTCGATCCACGGGCTGTACATCATGGGCGAAAACCCCGTGATGTCCGAACCCGACGGCAACCGCGTCGAGGAACGTCTGCAGGAGTTGGAGTTCATCGTCGCCCAGGACATCTTCATGACCGAGACGGCCAAATACGCCGACGTGGTCCTCCCGGCGACGACCTGGGCCGAGCGCGGCGGCACCGTCACGAACACCGACCGGCGCGTCCAGCTGATGCGCCCCGTCGAGAAGGTCCACGAGAACACGAAACACGACCTCGACATCCTCACCGAAGTGGGCACCCGCCTGTTCGGCGACCCCTTCGACTTCGCGGACGTCGAGGCGGTGTTCGAGGAACTCCGGCAGGTCTGTCCCAGCTACCACGGGATGACCTACGACGCGCTCGACGAGGCGGGGATCCAGTGGCCCTGCTACGAGCCCGGCGACGAGGGCGACCAGTACCTCTACGAGGACGGCTTCGAGACCGACAGCGGCCTCGGGCAGATCGAGGGCGTGCGCCACCAGGAACCCGAGGAGACACCCGACGAGGAGTACCCGCTCATCCTGACGACGGCGCGACTGGAAGAGCACTACAACACGGGGACGATGAGCCGGCGCTCGCCGACGCTGAAGCGCCAGTACCCCGGGAACTTCGTCGACGTCCACCCGAACGACGCCGAGCGCTACGGCATCGAGGACGGCCAGGAGATCCGGCTCGAATCCCGACGCGGCGAGATCACCGTCGAGGCGCACGTCACCGAGGACATCAAGGAGGGGTCGGTCTGGACGACGCCCCACTTCGCGGCCGCCTCCGCCAACCGTCTGACCAACGACGTGCTCGACGAGCGCGCCAAGATCCCCGAGTACAAGGCCGCCGCCGCCGAGATAGAGGTCGACATCGAACCGACGGACGCCGCACCCGCCGACGACTAGCGGCCGGCGACGGCGCACCGCTCCCTGCGGTGGCGTCTCCCCGACCGCAGGACCCCGCTCGCCGGTGGTTCCGACGGAGGACCGGGACAACCCTTTTGCTCGCCGCCGCCCGTACTGACGCGTGATGACACTCCGCACACCCCGGCGTCTGCTCCGGGTCGACCTCTCGGCGGGGTCGGTCGAGAGCGTCCCGGTGCCCGACGCGTGGCGCCGCCGCTACGTCGGCGGCAAGGGCCTGGGCGCCCGCTATCTCTACGAGGAACTCGACGCCGGGACGGACCCGCTGGGCCCCGATAACGCCCTCCTCTTCCTGCTCGGGCCGGTGTCGGGGCTGCTCCCCGGGGAGTCGCGCTACGCCGCCGTCACGAAGTCGCCGCTTACGGGCGGCTTCCTCGACTCCTACGCCGGCGGGACGTTCCCCGAGACGCTCGCCGGCGCGCTCGCCGACCACGTCGGGGTCCTGGTCACGGGCGCGGCGTCCGAGCCCGTCAGGCTGGCGGTCGAAGCCGACGGCGCGACGCTCGAGCCGGCCGGGACGTGGGGCGCTGACACCGCCGAGACGGCAGCGGCGTTTCCCGACGCGGCCGTCGCCTGCATCGGCCCGGCGGGCGAAAAGCGGGTCAGGTACGCGACCATCGCCTCGGACGCCGGCGAACACCACGCCGGCCGCGGCGGGGCGGGCGCGGTCATGGGCGCGAAGCGCCTGAAGGCCGTCGTTGTCCGGGGCGACCCGCCCGAGGGCCTCGACGCGCTCCGCGAGGAGTACGCCGACCGCTACCGCGAGGGCGACACCGGGCGGTGGCTCGGGGCCAGCGGCACCGTCGAGACGGTCGATTTCGCCAACGCCGTCGGCGCGCTCTCGACCAGGGGCTGGCAGGCCACCGAGTTCGCGGCCGCCGACGACGTCGGCATCGACGCCGTCCGGGAGCAGGCCCACGACCGGGAGCACGACGGCGACGACCCGCGGGGCTTCCGGGTCGACACCGACGAGGGCGAAACGGTCCCGCGCGGCGCGACGGCGATGTCCCTGGGCGCCGGACTGGGCATCGAGGAGTTCGACGCCGTCGCCGCGCTGGGCGAGACCTGCAACCGCCTGGGGGTCGACCTCATCAGCGCCGGGAGCGCGGTCGCGTGGGCGGTCCGCGCGGGCGAGGAGGGACTGCTCGACCGTGGCCTGCGCTTCGGCGACCCCGAGGGCGCGCGGGCGCTGCTGGGCGAGATCGCGGGACGCGAAACGGAACTCGGGGACGCGCTGGCCGACGGCGTCGACGCCGCCGCCGAGCGGTACGGCGGTTCGGGACTGGTCCCGACGGTCAAGGCGATGGAACTGCCCGCCTACGACCCGCGGGGCGCCCACAGCATGGCGCTGGCCTACGCGACGAGCGACCGCGGGGCCTGTCACCGGCGGGCCCGGACCGTCGAGCGCGAGGTGTTCGACGGCGGCTGGAGTGCGAAGCGGGCCGCGCGGGCGGTCGCCGACGAGCAGAACCAGCGGTCGGTGCTCTGGAGCCTCGTCGTCGACGACTTCGTCGGTGACGTCTTCGCGGACCTGGGGGCCGAATGGCTCGACGCGGTCGGCCTCGACACCGAGGGCGACCTGGAGACGGTCGGCGAGCGCATCTGGACGCTGACCCGCCTGTTCAACGTCCGCGAGGGGGTCTCGCGGGCCGACGACGAACTCCCGCCGGCGCTCCGGGCCGCGCCCGACGGGCCCGGCGAGGGGGTCGACCCCGGGCGGTTCGACGCGATGCTCGACGCCTACTACGGGATCCGGGGGTGGGGACCGGACGGCCGGCCGACGCGGGCGACGGTCGAGCGACTCGGCCTCGCGGCGGCCGTCGACGGGGAGACGACGCTCGCGACCACACAGCCATGACAGACAGGATCGACCTCGACGAGATGGGCGGCGAGTCGGACGAGCGACCGGACGCGAACCACGGCGACTGGTTCTGGCGCGACGAGGGCGACCCCGACGCCGAACCCGACCCCGGCGAGGGGTGGCTGGACGCCGCCGGAACCGGCGGTGTCGACGATGCCGGGGGCGCCGAGGGGGACGCGGACGACGGGATGGAGCGCGACCGCGACCCGGTACCGGGCGTCCCGCGGTCGAACCGGGACCGCCCGGTCGGCGTCCCGGTCGAGGGCGGCGGCGCCGGCGGTGGTGGCGGGACCGCCGGGACGAACGATGCCGGCGCGGGAGACACCGCGGACGCCGCGGCCGACCCGGCAACAGGCGAGGCGGGAACGGCGAGCGGGCCACACGGCGGGGGCGCAGACGACATGACGCTCGCGCTGACCTACGAGGCCGCACAGCGACTCGCGGACCCGCGGCTCGCGGTCATCGAGGCCAAGTCGTGGACCGACTGGATCGGCATCGTCGGTGACGTGCCGGCCTACGAGATAAACCGCTTCCAGCGCGAACACGAGATCGACGTCGATTTCTTCAGCGGCGCCGGCCAGGAACCGGCCGAGCGCCTCGCCGACGTCGACGAACACTCGATGTTCTACGCCGAGCGGATGGCGCTGGTCGGCCTCACCGGCGAGGCGGGCATCGCCGAGCGCGCGGGCTGGGAGTTCGTCCCCCTCGAGACGGCCGCCGAGCAGGCCGACTGGGAGGTGACCGACGCCGAGAACGACCGGTCGGTGGCGGAGTAGGGGGAACTTTTAGGAGGATGTCACGCGTTACCACGACCATGAGCCTCAGATCGGCTTTGAGCGGATCGTGGTACGTGACGATCCCGGTGCTCGCGTTCCTGGGCTGGCTGGTGTTGCGGATGCTGGCGGTGTACGACTTCGTCGCGTCGGCCGGCGCCGACGGGCCGTTCATCGGGCGGGCGCTGGTCCCGGGCGTCGTCGGCCTCGTCGTCATGGGGGCCGTGGTGCTCCTGTTCCTCGTGCTGTTCAGCGAACTGGGCGAGGCGTCGCCGGGGCCGTCGCCGTGGCCGCCCGAGGAATGACGCAGTTCGAGTGCGCGGAGTGCGGCCAGCTAAGTCGGTTCCCGCCCGGGGACCGCGCGGAGTTCCGGATGGACTGTCCCGTCTGCGGCGAGGAGACGACCTGGCGCCGCGCGTTCGAGGGCGAGGGGGTGTCCTTTTGACCGACCACATCGCCTTCGAGGTCGACGACCGCTTCCGGGCGGCCGCCGAGGAGTGGGGCGACTCCCGGCTGATGGACTTCGAGGACGCCATGGAGTCGAAGGCCGAACAGGCGCTCCTGGAGATCGAACACCTGGTTTCGGACGCGACCGAGGTGGAGTTCGCGGTCGAGGGTGCGACCGTTCGACACTACCCCAGCGACGAACTCGCGGCGTTTCTCGAACGGCAGGCCGGGGAGACGGGGCTGGACGAGAGCACGCTGTTGAAACTCCACGTCGACCTGTTCGCGCGGGTCTTCCTCGACGAGGACACCCAGCGACCGCCGAACGCGCCGCCGACCGACGATTTCTGACTTAGTTCTCGCCCGCGAACAGCGGGAACGAGCGGGCCTTGCGCGGCGGGACGTAGAAGTTCGCCCGCGACTGGACGGTGATGAACGCCAGGAGGCCGTTGTTCTTCCGGTCGGTGATGGCGGGGTGTTCGTCGCGCAGGTACCAGCCGTTCATCGCCTTGCGGGTCTTCCGGAAGTCGGCGAGGTCGCGCTGGAGCGCGAGGAAGTGGACACCGGCCTGTCCGCCGTCGACGGTGTTGAAGTCCCGCCGGAGGACGACCGGTTCGCCGTCCTCGCGGGCGCGGGCGACCTTCTCGTGGTGGCCGACCCGCCCCTCCTCCTGGGCGTGTTCGCGGACCGCGTCGTCGAACGGGACGGTCCCCGCGAAGTCGGTGACGTCCTCGGGGGACACGTCCGACGCGAACATATGGGCGACCCTGTCAGGGACGTCGAAGTCGTTCCACCACCGGTCCAGGTCCTCGGTGAGGTGGCTCAGGTGCATCGTCGTCCCGCCGGCGAACGGACCGTCCCGGATCGCGACGCGGTCCTCGCTGGCCTGGGTCCCCTTGCGCCCGGAGAAGAAGCCGGTGAACATCGGGTCCTCGGCCGAGAGCGCACCCGTCGGGATCCCCTCGGCGTGGGCGTGCTCCCTGGGGAGTCCCTCGCCCATGAAGCCTGTGCGCCGCGCCGACACGGAGAAGGCGTCGCCGAGGCGGACCTCGACGGGTTCGCCGTTCAGTTCGTCGCGGTCCCCGAACAGCGCGTTCTCGACGGCGGTCAGGTGCGACGGCGTGTCGCTCTCGAGGACCAGCGCCGCGTCGAACGACAGAAGGTCGGGGTCATCCGTCCGCGAGAGGACCTCCGGGCGCTCGATGGGGGCGCGCTCCAGTTCGCCGATGCGCTCGAAGTAGTCGGTCCCCCACGCGAGCATGTGGAGGAGGCCGTCGGGTGCCCACTCGAAGGCCGCCTCCAGGGTGCGCATCGACCGCTCGACGGCGCGGGCCGCCTCGTTCGACGGGGCGACGTCCAGCGACAACAGGAGCACGCGGTGGTACTGGGGGGCCAACGGGTTCCCGGCGGAGTCCGTCGGGAGGAACTCGTTGTGTCCGAACTGCGTCTCGGGGAGCGCGTCGGCGTGGGGGTTGGCCGCCAGTCCCGGGACGCCCTCGCCGGGCCCGGGGTCTAACATCCGACTGCATCCCGTGAGCCCGGCCGCTCCCGAGGCCACGGCCAGTCGCCGGAGGACTGCTCGCCTGCTGGTCACGGGTTGCCCACCCTAGCGCTTAGACCACCAAAAGGGTGACTCACGCCCTGACCCTCCGGGATCCCGGCGGGGTGGTGCGGTCGGTGACCCCAGTGATGGCTCCGAGATACGTCCGGTGGAGCGGCTGACCGCCAGCCCCCGGGCGGGTCGCGCGCTCGCGAGGGCCGACTTATCTGCCAGGATAGAGGTGTGCGAGGGCTTTTGGTCTCAGATCCCCAACGAACGTGTGAATGCCGTTCGTCCCGTCCGCCCCGGTGCACGTCGAACCCGAGTTGCCGCTGTCGACGGAGGCGGCGCTGCCGATCATGGCGCTCGGGGCGCTCGTGCTCGCCGTCGTCGCCTACGACGCCTACCGGGTGTACGGGGACCGGGTGGCACCGGAGACGAACTCAGACGATGTCTAACACGACAGCCCACCCCGTTCCGAAGCCGTTCAGGTACCTCAGGATCGCCGTCTACCTGCTGGCGTCCCTGGTCGGGCTCTCCCTGCTCGTCGTGGGGACCGTCGCGGTCATCGCCGAACTGAAGGGGACCTGGCACTGGGCGATCCACCTCGAATCGACGATCAGCTACATGGGCGTCTTCGTCAGCTGGCTCCTGGTGGCGCTCGTGCCCCTGACCGTGGCGCTTTTCGTCGGGAGGGCGCTCTATGAGTGAGCGCCGCGCCTCCCTGGCCGGGGTCGTCCCGGCGGCCGGCCTCGTCCTCGCCGTCTTCGGGGTGGGCGCCGTCGCGATGTACGCCGAGTCCCGGCGCGACTGGGGGAGTTACTTCCTGATGGAACGGGCCATGAGCGTCGGCGCCGACCTCGTGGTACCGTTGCTGGTGCTCGCCCTTCTGGGCTGTTTCGCGCTCGTCGCCCTCGCCCCGCGCTTCGAGGAGTGACCGCCACGCCGGGGCCTGCACCGAACTTTTATGCGGGCGGCCGGCCATTGAATTGCTAGAGCATGTCACACCAGGACACGGGCTGGCGACCGACGACCGTCGAGACCTACGACGGGTTCGAGGTCCACGACCACGGGGTCTGGCCGACGGAATTCAACCACGGCGAGGTCGACGGCGACGTCTCGCTCATCGAGTGATACGGTCAGTCGCTCGCCGCGGCCCCTCTCACCCCGGGACCATCTGGGCGACGAGTTCGTCCTCGAAGCTGAGGAGGCCGCGGAAGACGAGTCCGGCGGCCAGGAACAGGCCGGGGTCGGCCTCCTCGCGCAGCTCCGCGAGGAAGGGGTCGACCCACGGCAGGAGGTGCTCGTCGAGGAAGACCCGCTCGTAGCCGAAGGCCGCCTCCTCGCCGCCGCGCTGGCGCTCGACGAGGTGGCGCAGGAAGGCCAGTTCGACCGCAATGAAGTCGGCCTCCTCGGGGTAGTCCTCGGCGGGTTCCCAGCCCACGGCGGCGTAGCTCTCCTCGACGTCGGCGACGCCCTCCCCGAGGAAGTCCGCGTCCTCGCGGTAGTAGGTTTCGTGGGGCAACACCGGCGGCCGCGGCCCGACGAACAGCCGGGTGTACTCCCGTTCCAGTTCCCTCCGGACCGCGTCGACCTCGCGGTCGCGGTTGTCGGCGACCCACTCGTCGAGCATCGCGAACCCCTCGTCGAGGGTGGGCGTGACCGACTCCTCGGGCAACTCGACGTCGCCCGCGAGGAGGTTGGCGACGAAGGCCTCGGTCGGCGCGTCCCAGAAGGCCTCGACGAGGAAATCGAGCATCTCCAGGCGCGCCTCGTAGACCGCCCCGTCGTCCATCAGCGCCCACCCCCCTCGAACAGGAGCGTGGCGCGACAGTCGCCGCAGTACTCGAAGATGCTGTGCTCGCTCTCGGGGGCGATCCCCTCGACGAGGTCGCCGACCTCCGCCTCGATGGCCGCGGCGGTGCCGGCGCTCGCGAACGCTTTCCCGCACCGGACGCACTCCAGCATCTCGCCGTCGTGGACCCGGGTCCACTCCGGGTCCTCGCCCTTCCGATTCTCGGGCAATAGCGACAGGTCGAGGCCGTCTTCCATGGTGATGGCCGTTTCGGGACAGCCCTCCTCGCAGAGCCCGCAGTTGACACAGCGCTCGTGGTTGAACTCCAGGTCGGCGTCCTCGGTGCGGCGGATGGCGTCGGTCGGGCACAGCGTCGAGCAGGTCGGCGTGAGATTACAGGCGTCGGAGACGTCCATCCGGCCGAAGTCCTTCAGCCCGCGGACCACCTCCCGCTCCGGGTCGGCGTGCTCGACGATCCGGCGGACGCTCTCCAGGGTCCACTCGTGGCTGTTGAACGGCGGCCGGTCGGTGCGGGCGCCTCCGGGGGCGGTGGGCGCTCCGGCGGCGGTCCCGCCGTCGGTGGCCACGGCGTCGGACCCGTGGCCGCTGTGTGCCACGCCCGCGGCCTCGTAGCCGTCGCTCGGGACCGGCGACTCGTCGAGGCCGACCGCGAACGTCGAGAGGGCCTCGACGAACGCGCCGGGGTCGTCGGCGCCGGGTGCGAAGAACCCGACGCGCTCGCCGAGGCCGAGGTCCCGCGTCGCGCGACCGAGGCGGTCGACGAGCGCCGTCTTCGGGTCGGGCCCGGAGTGGAGACAGTCCCCGCCACAGCCGACGATGGCGACGCCGTCGGCGCCGGCGGCGAGCGCGTGCATCACGTGGGCTTCGCCGACCGTGTCCGTGCAGTTGACCTCTACGGGCAGGACCGGCGGGTACGCCAAGTCCTCGCCCGAGCGCGCCCGCCGGCCGTACGTGCGGAGTCGCTCGCGTGCGCGCTCCGAGCAGACGAACGCGACGACCTCCCGTTCGATGGCGGCGTCGGACCCCCAGGGGAGCCAGCCGCCGTCGTCGGTCCCGGTCGAGAGCAGCGCCTCCACCTCGCGGGCGATTCGCTCGTTGCCGGGTTCGCGGAGTTTCGTCGCGCCCGTCGGGCAGGCGCTCGTACACGCGCCGCAGTTCTGACAGGAGACGGGGTCGAACGACACCTCGTCGACGGCGACACGGTCGACCGCGCCGTGGGGGCAGGCGTCCGAGCAGGCGGTACACCCCTGCTGGCTCGACTCGCCCGCGGCACAGACGTTCATCTCCAGGTCGAGGAAGGCCGGCCGCTCGACGCCGCCGCAGTTCGAGACCACCGCCGAGACCGTCTCGGCGTCGACCGGACCGGTGTAAAATCCCAGCTGACCGCCGCGGGCCGGCGTCTCGTCGTCCGGGAAGACCACCTGGTCGAACTCCAGCGTCCGGGTGACCCCCTCCAGGTCGATGGCGTCGGTGGGACAGACCTCGACCCACTCGCCGTCCGGGGCGTCCGGGTCGATATCGACGGGCGCCGAGGTTACCTGTCCGTCGGGGCCCTCGTGGACGCAGTCCATGCAGGCGATGCAGTCCTCGGTGACGCGGGCCTCGACGGTCACCGCGAACTCGCCGTAGGACCCGGCGACGTCGAGGACGCGGCCGCGCTCGACGGTCACGTCGTCGAGGCCCTCGGCGTCGCTGAAATCGCGGCCGTCGGCGACCAGGGTGACCTCGGCCGACTCGGCCAGCGAGCGCGCGGCCTCGGGGTCGCCGACGACGGCGACGGCGTCGCCGGCCTCGCGGGAGACGGTCCGGGAGACGGCCTCCTCGCGGCGGCCGGCGACGGTCGCGTTTATCACCCGCGCGGTTTTCTCGGTCGCCGCCTCGCTGTCGTGGACCCACGCCGCCTCCTCGCGGTGGTTGACGAAAGCGGCCGCCTCCGGGTGGAGGTCGGCCGTCTCGACGAACCGCCGGATGCGGCGCTGACAGGACCGGTCCGGCGCGGTCACGACGAGTTCGTCCAGGTCGTACTCGTCGACGACCTGCGCCATCGCGTCGAGCCCGTCCTGACAGAGCAGTTCCGAACTCGCCACCACGTCCACGTCACGCACGCCGTCCCGGACCCCTTCGAGGTCGACGTCACACGACCCGCCACACGAGCAGACGAATGCCCCGACGTTCATCGGTCGTGGTTCGTGATAGCACACCTAAAGGGTTTGGTCATACTGCCGGC
This sequence comes from Halobacteriales archaeon QS_5_68_33, assembly GCA_003023785.1. Lineage (GTDB taxonomy): Archaea > Halobacteriota > Halobacteria > Halobacteriales > Haloarculaceae > QS-5-68-33. The sequence continues at coordinate 82,908 of PXRS01000077.1, forward strand.
TGTAAGTCTGTCAAGAATTTCGCCGCCCCGGAGCGGCGAATATCCTCACGGAGTTACAGCCGGCAGTATCAGCGGCCCGGACCGAACCCGCGTCCCGGAAGCCGGCATCAGACTGCGCCCGCGGGCGACCCCGGTTTCTGCCGCTCTCCGGACAACATGATAACATACTTTTTGCTTTTCGGTCAAACATTGCCGGGCATTTATCATAGATGCCACGCTATTGTAGTGCTAGTTGGTATCGAGTGGCAAAGAAACGGTGGAAGACGGTTCAGACAGACCAAACGAAATGAGTTCAGAACCGGTATCACTCGACCTCGACCGGCGCTCGTTCATGAAAGCGAGCGCGCTGGCAGGCGGGGTAGTTCTCGGCGGGAGCGGAGTTGGACAGGCCCTCTCCGGGCGCACGGAGCAGGTCGACGGCGCAGACACGGACGCGGAACTGACAAAGACCATCTGCAACTACTGTTCGGTCGGTTGCGGATTCCACGGCGAGCGCAAGGGCGACTCGTTCGTCGGGATGGAACCCTGGGAGGAACACCCCATCAACGCGGGGTCGCTCTGTTCCAAGGGGGCAGGCATCTACGAGACCGAACACTCCGAGAAGCGCCTCAAACACCCGATGATCCAGGAGGACGGCGAGTGGCACAAGCTCTCCTGGTCGGGGGCCTACGACCGCCTGGCGACCGACATCCGGGCGCTGTGGCCCGACGACGACACCAGCCCCTCGGAGGCGGTCGACGTCGACAGCGAGGCCAGCCGCGAGAGCGTCATGGTCCTGGGGAGCGCCCACCACTCCAACGAGGAGTCCTACGCTATCCGGAAGCTGGCGGCGTTCATGGGGACGAACAACATCGACCACCAGGCGCGCATCTGCCACTCCACGACGGTCGCTGGCCTCGCCAACACCTGGGGCTACGGTGCGATGACCAACACGGTCACGGACTACCGGAACTTCGAACTGGACATCATCATCGGGCAGAACCCGGCCGAGGCCCACCCCATCGCGATGCAACACATCCTCGAGGGGCAGGCCCGCGGCGGTGACATCCTCGTCCTCGACCCCCGATTCACGAAGACGGCGGCCCACGCTGACGAGTTCATCCGGTTCCGGCCGGGGACCGACGTGGCGCTGATGATGGGCGTCATCAAGGACCTCCGGGACCGGCACGGCCTCGCGATGGACACGGACGCGGACGAGACGGGGCAGAACATGCTCACCGACCGCGTCCAGGGCTGGGAGGACGTCGACGCGGAACTCGACCGGTACGACAAGGAGACCGTCGCGGACATCACGTGGGTCTCCGAGGCGGACATCGAGCGGATCGCCGACATGATCCACGAAGCGCGCCCGCACGTCCAGATCGAGTGGGCGATGGGTGGCACCCAGCACAACAACGGCACCCAGAACATCCGCTCGTACGCCGCCGCGAGTCTCGCCTCCGGGAGCGCGGCCCGCAGCGGCGGCGGCCTGCAGGTCATGCGCGGGCACGCCAACGTCCAGGGCGCGACCGACCTCGCAGTGGCCAGTCACATCCTCCCGGGGTACTACGGGCTCACCCCGGGGGGCTGGTCCTGGTGGGCCGACATCTGGGACCTGAACCCCTACACCAGCGGGTCGACATCCTTCAAGGACCTCTACAGGAAGTTCGAGTTCCTCTCGCCCGAGAAGTTCGGCCGCCAGACCCCTGCGTTCCGGGAGGAGGAAGTGACCAACCTCCCGACATCCCACGACGACGAGGGACACAGCGCCGACGACCCGGCGACCAATTCGATGATGTTCCAGAACGGGTTGACGGTCGCCCGCTGGTTCGAGGCCGCCCTGGACCAGGGAGACAGGTACCAGGAGACGCCGATCTACCAGCCCGACCAGGTGAAGATCGCCGTCTTCTGGGGCCACTCGGCCAACTCCATCAGCGAGATGGAGCAGATGAAAGCGGGCATGGAGAACCTGGACCTCCTCGTGGTGATCGACATCTTCCCGGGCGTCGCGACGGTGTTGCCCGACTACGAGGAGGGGCCACCGGTGCTCGTGTTGCCGGCCTCGAGCCAGTACGAGCACTACCGCTCGCTGACGAACACGAACCGGTCGGTCCAGTGGTCCGAGCCGGTCTCCAAGCCCAAGCACAACTCGCGGCCCGACCTGCAGATCATGCAGGAACTGGCCGACCACCTGGGGTTCGGCGAGCATTTCGACTGGGGACAGGGCCCCGAGATGCACAACGGGAAGTCCAGCTACGAGGACGTCATCCGCGAGTTCAACCTGGGCACGATGACGATCGGGTACCGGCAGACGCCGGAACGGCTCCAGCAACACCTGGAGTACGACTACGCGTTCTCCAACGACGACCTCAAGGGCGCCGCGGGGACGCCCGTCGCGGGCGAGTACTGGATGCTCCCCTGGCCCTGCTGGGGCGAGGGCCACCCGGGAACGCCGATCATCTGGAACGACGACATGGACCCCAACGACGGCGGACAGGACTTCCGGACCCGCTGGGGGCTCAAGGCACCGACGCCCGAGGAGTGGGAGGACGTGCCGGACCAGGACTACCCGCTCCAGGAGACGGTCGACGCCGTCGGCGACCGCTACGACAGCCGGGAGGAGGCGCTGGACATGACCCGCGCTCCGTACGTCCCCGACTGGGCCAGCGACGAGGACCTGGCGGACGACGGCCAGATCCACGGCGTCCCGGAGTATCCCGGGTGGAAAACGACGCCGCCGGAGAGCCTCATCGACCCGGGCCGGGAGGTCCAGCCCGACGAGCTGACGATCCCACAGCGCCACGCGCTGGACAACGACCGTTCGGTCTTCACTGCCGCACAGGCGCTCGACGATCCCGACACCGGGAGCGAGGCGTTCGACGAGCACCTCAGCGAGAAGATCTCCCCCAGCGTCGACCCGTCGATCTACGAGGAGTACGATTACAGACAGCCCGACGCCCCGACCGGTCGCGGGCGGGCACGAGCCGTCGCCTGGAATTTCCTCGACACGGTGCCGGTCCACCGCGAGCCCATCGAGAGCCCGCGGCCGGACCTGGTCGAGGAGTGGCCCGCCAACGGCCAGCAGCTGAACTTCTACCGCCTCGACCAGAACAACGCCGCGGAACAGCAGCGGGCGATGGACATCATCCACAACCAGGACGACGGGCCGGACCTGGACACCATCATGACGACCGGCAGACAGGTCGAACACCAGGGGGGCGGTTCGGAGACGCGGTCGAACATCCACACCGCCGACCTGCAACCGCACATGTACGCCGAGATCACGCCGGCCAAGGCCGAGGAACTCGGCGTCGACGGCGGCGACCTCGTCGTCATCACCTCGACCGACCGCGGGTCGGTCCTCGTGAAGGCCCGGGTGACCGACCGCCCCAACGACGAGGAAGTGTTCCTCCCGTTCCACTGGGGCGGGGTCTTCAAGGGCAAGAGCCAGGAGGACCAGTACCCGCCGGGTACCGTTCCCTACGCCATCGGCGACTCGGCGAACGCCATCACATCGCGGGGTTATGACGTCGAGACCCAGATGCAGGAGACGAAGGTGTCGATGGTCGGCGTCCGCCCGGCGACGGACGAACTGCTCGAGGAACTCAACATGGACGTCGACATGGAGTTCCCGCAGGACCGCGAGGACGTCGGCGGGCAGAAGAACTTCGACGTCCGTGACGGGAGCACGGTCCAGTGAGGTGACCACGAATGTCACAAACCAACAAGCAAGTCATCGGCGACGGCGTGATGAGCGTCGGCGAGGGCGCCCGGATCTTCCCGGACGTCGAGGCCTGCATCGACTGCGGCGGCTGTGTGGTGGCGTGCAAGCGAACGTGGGACGTCCCCCGGGACGAACAGCGGATCAGCATCTCGACGATGCTGGAGGGCCAGGAGGGCGCCGAGGGCATGAACGCCGCCAGCGGCCGGGCGATGGAACAGGGCGTCAGCCCCGGCGAGACGTCGGTCCCGATGCAGTGTTACCACTGCGAGAACGCCCCCTGCGTGTCGGTCTGTCCGACGGACTCGCTCATCAAGAAAGACGACGGCTTCGTCGACGTGCGCGACAGCCTCTGTATCGGCTGTCAGTACTGCCTGTCGGCCTGTCCGTTCGGCGCGCCGCAGTTCCCCGACTCGGACTCCGGCGCCGCGGCCGTGGTCGGCGGCGGCGGGCTGATGGACAAGTGCACGATGTGCGAGGAGCGCCAGGACGTCGGCAAGGGTCCGGCGTGTGCCGAGGAGTGTTCGACTGACGCCATCCTCGTCGGCGACTCCCGGGAGATAGCCTCGGAGCTGGAGAAACGCGACAGCGGCGTCTTCTTCAACGACGTCGCGATGGACGTCATCTTCGGGGAGGACGCGGAGGCGTTCTGAGATGAGCGACCACCAGCTCCCCGAGGAGGACGCCGCGACCTACAGCCGGACCGCCATCGTCGCCTCGGCGGTCGTCAGCGTCGCCGTCACGGCGGTCCTGGCCTGGGTCGCGTCCGGGTTCGGCGTCTTCTACGAGGGGCTGTTCCGGGTCGGGCCCACCGTCGAGGACGGCGGGGTCGGCGCCGACTGGGTCGCGGGCAACACGATCCCCGCGCTGGACTTCCTCATCGCGTTGGTCCACGCCGCGGACGTCATCATGGGCGTGTTCATCCTCTTCATGGTGTTTCTCCACTGGGCGTCGTTCCGGCGGCTGGCCGCGCGGATGCGCCAACCCGGCGAGGCCCGGGAGGCCAGCGGCGTCGCCACCGACGGCGGCACCGACGCGACGGCCGACGATGTGGCCGACCCAGCCACGGGAGGTGACGCGGAATGACGAACCTGGACCACGGGAAGTTCACCCAGATGACGACCGTCTTTCACTCGCTCCTGGCGCTGGACGTGTTCGCCCTCTTTTTCACGGGCTACGCCATCATGTTCAACGACGAGCTCTGGTGGCTGCTGGTGTTGATGGGCGGCAACGTCGGCGTCGTCACCGTCCACCGGCTCGCCGGGCTCGGGCTTATCGCCCTGATCGTCTTCTGGGGCACGATGATGGTCGTCACCGACACCGGCCGGCGCAATTTCCAGCGGGTGATCCCGACCGGCGACGACATCGCCGCCTTCATCCAGGACGTGAAGTTCATGCTGGGCAGCGCGGACGAACGCCACCCCAACGCCCGGCAGTTCGCCGGCTACGAGGCCGACGAGGTGCCCCTGCTGTCGTACATCGGCAAGGGCGTCGTCTTCATCTTCGCCATCGAACTGACGCTGCTCGTCGTGTCGGGCCTGCTCATCTGGAGCAAGACCGGCCTGATGGAGTACTTCGCGACGCGGACGGCCGCGATGGCGTTCGTCGTCTTCCACGGCCTGCTCGGGGTCATCATGCTGATGGGGGTCATGTTCCACATCTTCGAACACGGCTTCCACCCCGCGTTCTACCCGCTGGAGACGAAGGCGTTCATCCCGCGGCAGCTGGTCCCCGAGAGCCACGACGACCCCGAGGACGTCGACGGCACCGGCATCGAGCGGCTCTCGCTGTCGCCGAGCTGGAGCTGGGCCGCGAACCTCATGGGCGTCCTGGTCGTCATCGGCATCGTGAGCGTCCTCGTCGGGAGCATCTTCGACGAGGGCTACCCCGTGCCGCGCGAACTCGCCGTCGGCGGCGGCCCGACCAACCTCCTGCTGACGGTCGGGATCAACATCGGCATGTTCGTGCTGTTCGTGGGGCTCGTCCTCTCGCTGTACGGGAACGTCATCCGCCGGCGCTGGCAGCGCCAGCTCGAACGGGAGCGCGAACAGCGGGCCGCAGCCGACGGCGGCGAGGTCACCTCCGCCGAGGACTGACCGCCCCTCGCCGTCCCGCCGTCGCGCCGTTTCTCGCGACGTTACGTCAGCAGTTCCGCGCCCTCGGAGGAGAGTTCGACCGTCACGTCCTGGCGGGTCTGTTCCTGGATCTGGTCGATGTTGCGGGTCAGCACCTGGAGGATGTCCTCGGGTTCGGGATAGACCAGCATGTTCCCGTCGTCGTCCTCCATGACGAGTTGCGTGTCCGAGAGCGCGACCTGGTCGCCCTCGATGCTGGCGACGATGGCGTTCAACTCCTCGGCGCCGCCCGGGTCGCCCTCCTCGACCATCGTGACGTAGAGGGCGTCCAGGCTGATGAGGTCCTTGTACTCGCGGACCTGCCTGGCGCAGTCGACCATGTCCCGCGTGACGGCCGTCTTCTCCGCGTTCCCGTGTTCCCCCTCGTGACAGTGCTTGCAGACCCGGAGTTCGATCCGCATGCCCCGGCATACACCGTACTGCCGTATTAGGATTGTGTCGACGGGCCGCACGGCTCTCGCCGTTCGCCCGCCCGGCCCGACCCGCTCGCGGGTGGGTCGGGGAAGGGCCGACAGCGACGGGGCGTAGTCGTGGCCGACAGCGACAGGGCGTGTTTATCGTTCACACACTTTTTTGCGCGCCAAGCCCCTGGTTCGACGTATGCGCTCCACCATCGGGCGGGCCGCCGCGACGGTGCTGGCGGCGGCGGGCGTCCTCGCCGCGAGCGGTCAGGTCCGGGCACACGTCGATTACGTCAGGAGCGGTCCCGGCGAGGTCGTCTCGGTCGTCGAGTTGCTGGTGGAGACGTTCTCGGACCCGCTGAACCTTGCGTTCTTCGGGGCGGGCGGGGCCGGGGTCGTCGCGTTCGTCGGCGGCTACCTCCACGCTCGCCCGCAACTCCGGGACATCGACGTCCTGCGGGAGACGCTGGAGGGGTACCGCGACCTGGTCCCGTGGATGCTCAGGCTGGCGCTGGGCCTGCCGCTGGTCGGGGCGGGCTTCGCGGGCTATTTCTTCTCGCCGGTCGTCCGGGTGGAGATGCGCGTCTTCCAGGTCGCGGTCGGGTTTCTCCTGCTGTTCGGGCTGGCGACGCGGTTCGTCGCCGCGGTCGGCCTGCTGGCGTATCTCGTGGGGCTGGCGTTCGAGCCGCGCCTGTTGCTCGCGCTGGAGTACGTGCCGGGACTGGCCGCCATCGTCCTGCTGGGCGGGGGCCGGCCCAGCGCCGACAACATGCTCCATCGGGTCGCCAGCGCCGACGGGACCGTCTACGGGAGCGTCGACCCCGTCCACCCCGCGGCGGCGTGGTTCGACGCCCGGGTCGACCCCTACGAGCGGTACGTCCCGACGGTGTTGCGCGTCGGCGTCGGCGTCTCGTTCGTCTACCTCGGCGGCGTCCAGAAACTCCTGCAGGCCGGCGAGGCGATGGTCGTCGTGGAGCAGTACAACCTCGAAGCGCTCCTGCCGATCACGGCCGAGGCCTGGGTCGTCGGCGCGGGCCTCACGGAACTGCTGCTGGGGGTGATCCTGATACTCGGGCTGTTCACCCGCGGGGCGGCGGCGCTGTCGTTCGTCATGTTCACGCTCACGCTGTTCGCGCTGGCCGACGACCCGGTGCTCGCGCACATCCCCCTGTTCGGGCTCGTCTCGGCCATCTTCACCCTCGGGGGCGGCCCGCTGGCGCTCGACAACCGGCTACCGGCGTTCGTGGCCGACCGGCGCCCGCCCGCCTCGCCCGCCGACTGACGGGCATACCCGACCTCGGGTCGCTTTCAGACGGTCGGTCGTACCGATTGACCGGTATTTTGCCGACCGGTCCGACGAAATCCGGAAACTATTGACAACCGACCGTATCACGGCGAACGCCCCGGCCAACCCTCATTACGGCGCGTCACGAAAACCCGGGTATGCGAAGCGGCGTCATCGTCGCGGGCGGGCGCTCGACCCGCTTCGGCGACGCGGACAAGGCCGTCGCCGAACTCGCCGGCACTCCGATGATCCGGCGGGTCGTCGACCGGGTCGCCCTCGCCGTCGACGAGGTGGTCGTCAACTGCCGCGCGGACCAGCGCGAGGCTATCGACGCTGCGCTCGACGGGTTCGACCACCCCGTCTCGTTCGCGCTCGACCCCGAACCGGACCTGGGGCCGCTCGCGGGCATCGCGGCCGGGCTGGACGCCGCCGAGGGGACCTACGCGTTCGTCGTCGCCTGTGACATGCCGTTCGTCGCGAGCGCCCTCATCTCATATCTCTTCGAGCGGGCCGAGGGACACGACGGCGCCGTCCCGCGACCCGACGAGTGGTTCCAGACGACCCAGGCTGTCTACCGCACCGACGCGATGGCCGCCGCCGCCCGGCGAGCGCTGGCGGACGGCGACCGCCGTGTCGTCGCGCCGCTGGAGGACCTCGATATCGTCGTCGTCGACCGCGAGGCGGTCGAGGAACACGCCTCACTGGAGACCTTCGAGAACCTCAACACCCGCGAGGAGTTCGCGGCGGCACAGGAACGCTTCGACGGGCGACCGGAGGGTTCGGAGCGATGACCGACAACACCGTCCCGCGGGAGCACGTCCGGGCCGGCGTCGTCGAATGCCCGCTCTGTGGCCGCCAGATCGCGGAGCCGACCGACCACCTCCGCGTCTTCGGCCCGGCCTGTGACCCGACCGCCGGGACGGCCGACGCGGTCGAGTGTCCCGTCTGTGACGGCGTCTCCTTCCTGAAACCGCGACCGGACGGCTGATGCGCCGTCGGTCGGCCCCGCCCCTCGACGAGTGGGCGCTGCTGCGCCCATTTCACCCCTCGACGACATCGACCAGCGGGTTCTCGGCGCGCATCTCCGCCAGGACGACTCGCGGGACCGGCGCCCGCGCCAGCACCTCGTCGGCGATCTCGCGGGCCGTCGCCGCCAGGTCCTCGTCGTCGACCTTGTTCACGAGCGGGACCACCGTCGCGTCTCCGGGCACGTCCTTTCTGCCGCCGGCCTCGCTGGCGAGGACCGCCGCCACGTCCTCGGGTCGGAGGCGTTCGCCGGGGTCGCGGCCGGTGAGCGCCGCCACGCGCTCGACGCGGTGGACGCGCTCCTCGTCGAGCGGTTCCCCCACGACGTGAGCGCTGGCTATCGGGACCACGGTATCTGCCTTCGAAGGTATCCGGGGCTCGCGGTCGCTCGGGGCCTTGAACTCGCGCATCCGCGCGCCGTCGGCCTTGACGAGCACGGGGTCGTGCGCCTCGCGTATCGCGTCGACGGTTGCGGGGTCGTACCCTCGATAGCGGTCGGACCGCTCCCGCTCGGGAACGACGCCCAGGGGCCGTTCCTCGGCGGATTCGACGGCCGAAACGGGGTCGTCGGTGACGACGACGCGCTCGACCCACGAATCGAAGATGGGGATCCGGACGGTGGCGGTGACGACCGCCCGGTCGAGGCGGGCCGCGAGTGCCGCCATCGTCGTCTTCTTGCCGCCCGCGCCGACGACGCAGGTGGAGCCCCGCCGCGCCGAGAGCGCGTCGACGATGTCCATACCCGAGGGTGGAGACGGACGGTGTTAAGCGTATCCGCGCCGCCGGCGTTCCGCGGAGTCCGCCGGAGAGCGACATCGACACAACCGACCGTATCACGCCGGGGCGACCGTCACGTCCCCGTCGTCCGTAATCGTGACCTCGACGTCGGTTTCGAGGACGTTCCGGTCGGTGTGCGTCTCGAGTTGCTCGTAGAGGCGCCCGTACAGTTCCGGTCGCGCGTACTCGATCTTGACGCCCGTCTCGTCGCCGGACTCGTAGATCCGCTCGACCAGGTCGTCGAAGGAGGTGCCCGCCGCGACGGTGATCCGCCCCGGCGACCGGATCCGCCGCGCGAGTTCGAGCGTGCGACGCGCCTTCCGGACGTTCTCCCGGGCGGCGCGCTCGACGGCGCTCACGTTCGAGTCGGTCGTCCCGATCCGCTCTGCGACCTCCCGCTGGGTGTCGCCCTCCTCCCGGAGTTCCAGCACCTCCACCTGGCGGCCGGTCAGGAACGTTTCCTCCGTCTCGACCATGCGATCGAAACGGATGTGTTTGACATAAGCTTATGGTCCAATGGATCCTGGTTGGATCCATGTCGAGTCCCGGTCCATCGGCCAGCCGGCGGGCGTTCCTCGCGGGGGTCGCGGCGTCCGGACTGGGAGCCGGCTGTCTGGCGGGGGCGGCCGGCGGGGAGGCGGTGTCGCTGCTGGCGGCCGGCAGCCTCCAGAACGCCCTGGAGAACGGGCTCGCCCTGCAGGTCGAGCCCACCGTGCAGGTGGAGGCGCGAGGGTCTGTCGAACTCGCACGCCAGGTCGCGGAGGGACAGAAGGACCCGGACATCGTCGCCGTCGCCGACGACGGGCTGTTCGGGTCGACGCTCGACGCGCCGTGGCACGCCGTCTTCGCCACCAACGCGATCGTCCTCGCGTACAACCCCGAGACGGAGGGGGGCCGGCGAGTCGGGGCGGCTGCCCCTGACGAGTGGTACCGGCCGCTCGTCGACGGGGACGTGACGCTCGGTCGGACCGACCCGGACCTGGACCCGCTGGGCTACCGGACGCTGTTCGCGCTCGAACTCGCGGCCGACCACTACGGGACGGCGACCGACCTGCGGGCGGCGGTGGCGGGCCCGGACCAGACCTACCCCGAGACGCAGCTGGTCAGCCAGCTCGAGACCGGGTCGGTCGACGCGGCGTTCGTCTACCGGAACATGGCGGTCGAACGCGACTACGCCTCCGTCGACCTGCCGGCGGCCGCCGACCTGAGTGACCCCGCCCACGCCGACGCGTACGCGACTGCAACCTACGAACTCCCGGACGGGACTACGGTCGAGGGAGACGTCATCCGCTACGCGGCGACCGCGCGGCGGGAGTCCGAGGCGGTCCGCGACGTCTTCGAGTCCTGCGTGGCCGGCGACTACCTCGCGTCGTACGGGTTCGCACGGCCCGAAGGATACCCCCGGTTCACCGACGATGCACCGGACGGAGTCGCGAACTGAGCGACCGGTCGGCGGCCGCGACTGGCTGTCGGTCGCGTTCCTGCTCGGGGCGGTCCTGCTCGTCTACTACCTGGTCCCGTTGCTGTCGCTGTTCGTCGCGCAGCCCCCGGGAGCGGTGCTCGAACGCCTGACCGCGCCGGAGGTCCTGGCGGCCGTCCGGACCTCGCTGACCGGTGCGCTCGCGAGCACCGCGCTGGCGGCGCTGTTCGGCGTTCCGCTGGCCTACTGGCTGGCCCGGACCGACGGGCGCCTGACGACGGTCGTCTCGGCCGTCGTCGTCCTCCCGCTGGTGGTGCCGCCGATCGTCGGCGGGATGGTACTCCTGACCGTGGTCGGCCCGAACACGCCCGTCGGCGACCTCGCCGGCGCGGCGGGGATCCCGCTGACCCGCTCGCTCGCCGGCGTCGTGCTGGCCCAGACGTTCGTCGCCTCGCCGTTCGTCGTCATCACCGGGCGCGCGGCCATCGAGGGCGTCGACGAGGGCCTCGAACACGCCTCGCGCTCGCTCGGCAAGGGGCGGCTCGCGACGTTCCGTCGTGTGACGCTCCCGCTGGCCTGGCCCGGCATCCTCGCGGGGATCACGCTGACGTTCTCGCGGGCGCTCGGGGAGTTCGGCGCGACCGTCATGCTCGCCTACTACCCCCGCACCATGCCGGTGGAGATCTGGGTGTCGTTCACCACCCTGGGGCTGGACGCGGCGTTCCCGGTCGCCGTCGTCCTCGTCTGCGTCGCCGTCGCGACCATCGTCGTCCTCAACGACCTCGGGAGGCGCCCCCTCGGATGACCGGCGCGCTCGAACTCGACGGGCTGGCGACGGCCTACGACGGCTTCTCGTTCGGGCCGCTGGACCTCCGGGTGGACGAGGAGGTGCTGACCGTCCTCGGTCCCTCGGGCAGCGGGAAGACGACGCTGCTCTCGCTGGTCGCCGGACTGGTCGTCCCGGACCGCGGGTCGGTCACCCTGAAGGGGCGCTCGCTGGTCGGCCGGCCGCTGGAGAGCCGCCGCGTCGGTCTCGTCTTCCAGGACGGCGCGCTGTTCCCGCACATGACCGCCCGCGAGAACGTCGCCTACGCGGCCGAGGCCGACGAACGCGTGGCCGACCTCGCGGCGACCCTCGAGATCGAGGGCGTGCTCGACCGCCGGCCGGCGGCGCTATCTGGCGGCGAGCGCCGGCGGGTGGCGCTGGCCCGGACGCTGGCCGCCGACCCGGACGCGCTGTTGCTCGACGAACCGCTCACGAGCCTCGACGAACCCGTCCGGCGGCGGTTGCGCACCGAACTCGCCGACCTGTTCGCCGACCTGGGGGTGCCCGTCGTCCACGTCACCCACGACCAGCGGGTGGCGACGGCGCTGGGCGACCGCGTCGCGGTCCTCCGGGACGGCGCGATAGCGCAGGTCGGGACCCCCGCCGACGTCCTCAGGCGGCCGGCGACGCCGTTCGTCGCCGAGTTCACCGGCAGCGACAACGTCTTCGAGGCGACGGTGGTTGCCAGCGACGGTGAGGTCGAGACCGACGGGGACGGCGCCCGCCTGCGCGTCGGCGACCTGACGCTCGACGTGACGGCGACGGCCCCGGCCGGGACGACCGTCACCGCCTGTCTCCGGCCCTCGCGGCTGCGGGTGGCGGCGCCCGCCGCGGCCGACGGCGGGCCGAACGCCGTCGCCGGGACCGTCACGCGCTGGGCGAACGAGGGCGACGAATATCGCCTCGTCGTCGCCGTGAACGGGGCGGACCTGGAGTTCGTCGCGAGCGTTCGCCCCGACCGCGTCGAATCGCTCTCGCTCTCGGCCGGGGCCGACGTGTCGCTCGCGGTCCCGCCCGACCACGTCCACCTGATCACCTAGTACACCAGCTCGCCGGAGACGAACTTGCGGGTGCGCTCGTCGTCGGGGTCGGCGAACACGCGCTCGGTCGGGCCGACCTCGGCGATGCCGTCGTCCAGCATCACGGCGACGCGGTCGGCGACGCGCTCGGCCTGGTGCATGTCGTGGCTCGCGACCACGACACCGATGCCCCGCTGGCTGGCTCGCCGGACTGCATCCTCGACCACGGCCGTGTTCCGCGGGTCCAGGTCCGAGGTCGGTTCGTCGAGCAGGAACACGTCGGGGTCGTAGGCCAGCGCCCGGGCGAAGGAGACGCGCCGGGCCTCCCCGCCCGACAGCGACCCGGCGTGGCGGTCGAGGCTGTCGCCCAGCCCCACGACGTCGAGCGCCTCTCGGACGGCGGAGTCGACCGCCTCCGCGTCGGGCGAGCCGACGAGCGACCGGAGTCCGTCCCGGACCCGCTCGGGCCAGGACCGCCGCACCCGGAGGCCGTAGGAGACGTTCCGGGCGACGGAAGCGTCGAAGAGGCTCGCCTCCTGGAACACCATCCCGACCCGCCGCCGGAGCGCCAGGCGCTCGGATTCGCCGGCGGCCCAGGCGTCCGTCCCGTCGAGTTCGACCGTCCCCCGGTCGGGCGCGACGGCGAGCGAGAGCAGGCCCAACAGCGTCGTCTTCCCGACGCCGGAGGGGCCGATGACCGCGAGCACCTCGCCGCGGTCGACACCGACCGAGACGTCCCGCAGGACGGACTCGCTCCCGTAGGCGAGCGAGACGCCCCGCGTCCGGAGGATCATCGCCGGACCCTCCCGCCGCCGAACCGGACCACCGCGGCGTTGACGAGGAGGACGAGACAGACGAGCACCGCCCCCAGCAACAGCGCGGTCTCGTACCGGCCCTGCCGGGCTTCGAGCTGGATGGCGGTCGTCAGCGTCCGGGTGCGGGAGACGCCGTCCGAACCCACGATGTTCCCGCCGACGATGAGGACCGACCCGACCTCGCTTATCGCCCGGCCGAACCCCGCGAGGACCGCCGTCGCGATGCCGTACCGGGCCTCCGTGACGGTGACGAGCGCGACGTCGAGACGGGTGCCCCCGAGGGCGCGCGCGGCGTCGCGAACCCCGTCGTCGACCGCCGAGACGGCCGCGAGGCTGATCGCCGTGATCGGCGGCGCCGCGAGGACGAACTGCGAGACGATCATCGCCTCCGTGGTGAACACGAGGTCGAGCGGGCCCAGCGGCCCCTGGTTCGAGACGGCGAACAGCACGACGAGGCCGACGACGACGCTCGGGAACCCCATTCCCGTGTTGACGACCGACGTGAGCAGGCGCTTGCCCGGGAAGTCGGTGAACGCGACCAGGAGCGCGAACGGGACGCTCACCGCCGTGCTCAGCGCGACGGCCACGCAACTCACGTACAGCGAGACGCGGACGATGCTCCGGAGGTAGACGGGGTCGAACGGGAACTGCAGGAGGAGCGCGCCGAGCGCGGCGACGGGGCCGGGCGACACGGCTACCGGGTCCCGTTCGCGCTCCAGCCCGCCGGGACGTACTGCCGGAAGTTCGGGTCCTCGGAGAGGGCGCGCGGGAAGAACAGTTGCTCCCCGTCCGACTCGTAGTTCGCGATGCGCTCCTGCCCGTCGGGGCTCGTGACGTAGCCGATGTAGGCCATCGCCAGGTCGTAGTTGACGTTCCCGTGGACCGCGGGGTTCACCGCGATGATCCCGTAGGGGTTTGCGAGCAGGTCCGGACCGCCCTCGATCGGCCCCTGGACCCGAACGGTGAGATCGATCTCCGACCGCTGGGAGAGGAAGGTGCCCCGGTCAGAGAGCGCGTAGGCGCCCTGTTCGTCGGCGATGTTCAGCACCTCGCCCATCCCCTGGCCGGTCTCCTGGTACCAGCCGCCGCCGGGGTCGACCCCCGCCCCGTCCCATACCGCGAGTTCCTTGGTGTGGGTCCCGGAGTCGTCACCCCGCGAGACGAACGGCGCGCCGGCCTCGGCGATGGCCGCGAACGCCTCCGTCGCCGACGCCATCCCGTCGATGCCGGCGGGGTCGCTCGCCGGGCCGACGACCACGAAGTCGTTGAACATCAGGTCCCGGCGGTTGACCCCGTATCCCTGGCGCGTGAACTCGTCCTCCAGCGAGCGGGCGTGGACCATCACGACGTCCGCGTCGCCGTTGCGGGCCGTCTCCAGGGCCGCGCCGGTCCCCTGGGCGACCGCCTCGACGGTGACACCGTACCGCTCCTCGAAGTGCGCGTTCAGTTCCGCCAGGAGCCCCGTGTCGTACGTGCTCGTCGTCGTCGTCAGGGTGAGCGTCTCGCCGACCACGCCGGGCCGGTCCCCGCCCCCGCTGGCCCCAGTGACCGCCGAACACCCCGCCAGTCCGCCCGCCGTCGCCGCTCCCAGCGCCGCGACGAACCGCCGCCGCGTGGCCCGATGTTTCGACATCGATACATCGGCTTCTCGCCGGGAAAGCATAATGGTTTTGCCGCCCGGTGCGTGGCCAGAGCCGATGGACGCGAGCGTGGACGCGCAGTTGCGCGCCGACGGGGTCGCCTTCGAGGCGGCAGACGCCGCCCTGTTGCGCGCCGTCGGCGAGGCGGGGTCGGTCAGCGGCGCCGCGTCGGACCTCGACCGGTCCCGCGCCAGGGCTTTGGACCGCATCGAGACGCTGGAGGGGGCGTTCGGGCCCCTGGTCGAGCGCCGGCGGGGCGGCGCGGGCGGCGGGGGGAGCGAACTCACCCCGACCGCTCGCGAGTTGCTCGCCGAGTTCGCCCGCCTGCAGGCGACGCTGGCCGGGACCGCCGGCCTCGAGGAGCGCGTCCTCCCCGGCACGGTCCGGGAGCGGGAGGGCGAACTCGGCGTCGTCGAGACGGACGCGGGGGCGGTGCGGGCGCGGCTCGTCGCCGGGCCGGACCGCGACCCGCCGGAACCCGGGGACGACGTGCAAGTCGGCATCCGGTCGGACGCCGTGACGCTGCACGCGCCGGCCGACTCCCCGCCGGCCGACGGAACCAGCGCACGCAACCGCTTCGAGGGGACCGTCGTCGACGTCGACCGCCGAACGGCCGTCGGGAGCATCTCGGTCGAGGTGGGCGGCCCGGAACCGCTCGTCGCCGTCCTCACCCGGGAGAGTCTCGACCGCCTCGCGCTCGAACCCGGGTCGGCCGTCGTGGTGACGTTCAAGGCGACGGCGACCCGGGCGATTCCAGTCGAATGACGCCCTCCCCGGCGTGAACCTCGTTCGTGCGACCGCTTGCCAAACGTTGATGGTCGTTCCGCCGGAACCCGGGACGATGGGAATCTCGGTCCCCTACCGGGAGGACGCCGCGGTCGACCTCGCGTGGAACGAGGTGACCGGCGCGGTGGGGGACGCGGCGACGGTGCTGCCGGTCGTGGTCGCCGTCGCGGTGCTGACCGACCTGACGCTGCCCGTGATGCTCGTCTGGTTCGGCGTCTTCCAGGTCGTCTGGGGGCTGTACTACGGCGTACCCGTCTCGGTCGAGCCGATGAAGGCGCTGGCGGCGCTGGCCATCGCCGGCGCCGTCTCGACGGGCGAACTCGTCGTCGCCGGTCTCCTGCTGGCCGTCGTGCTCCTGCTCGTGGGCGCGACGAAATCGCTCGACCGGGTCGGGACGTACGTCGGCCAGCCCGTCGTCCGCGGGATCCAGCTCGGGGTCGCGCTCGTGTTGCTGGAGATGGGCCTGGGCCTGGGACTGGAGCGCCCGCGCCTGGCCGCGGCCGCGAGCGTCGTCGCCATCGCCGTCCTCGCCGGCGGATACTGGAAGTCGAGCGGCCTGGTCGTCTTCGCGCTGGGCGCGGCCCTCGCGGTCGTGGATGCCGGCGTCCCCTCGCCGGCGCTCCCCTCGCCCCAGGCGCTGTTCGTGCTCCCGGCCGCCGAGTTCACGCTCGGGGCGCTGGAGGCGACCGTCGCGCAACTGGCGATGACCGTGGGCAACGCCGCGCTCGCGACGGCGGTCCTGCTGGGCGATTTCTTCGACCGGGACGTCTCGGCCGACGACCTCTCGACGAGCATGGGCGTCACGAACGCCCTCGCGGTGCCCTTCGGCGGGCTGCCGATGTGTCACGGGAGCGGCGGCGTCGCCGGCAAGTACGCCTTCGGCGCCCGGACCGCGGGCGCGAACCTCGTCCTCGGCGTCGGCTACGTCGCCGTCGCCGTCCTCGGCGCCGGCCTCGTCACCGCCTATCCCGTGGCCGTCCTCGGGGTCATCCTCGCGCTCGTCGCCCTCCAGCTGGGCAAGACCAGCCTCGAACGCGCCGGGGAGTACCCCCTCGTCGTCGGCGTGGGCCTGCTCGGCCTGCTCGTCAACCTCGGCGTCGCCTTCGCCGTCGGCGTCGCCGTCCACCTGCTCCGCGAACGGGTCGCCTGATACGGTCGGTTGTACCGATTGACCGGTATTTTGCCGACCGGTTCGACGAAATCCGGAAATGATTTACAACCGACCGTATGATGGAACCCGCTCCGGCCGCCGAGCGGAGCAGCCGCTGGCACCTGCTCGTCCTGCCCCCGACGGAACGGCCGCGCGTGTCGTGGGTTTTTGACGGCCGGTCCCCTCGGGTCGGGTATGACGGACCACCGCAGGACCGCGGGATTCAAAGACCGGACCCGGGTCGCGGCGGCCCGCGAGCGGTTGCTGGCGGCGGCCACGCCGCTCTCCCGCACCGAGACGGTGCCCCTCGGCGACGCCGACGGGCGCGTCCTGGCCGCGGAGGCGACCGCCGCGCGGCCGGTGCCACACTACGCCCGGGCGGCGATGGACGGGTTCGCGGTCCGGGCCGAGAGTACCTTCGGCGCCAGCGACCGCGCGCCGGTCGAACTGGCGGTCGACGAGGAGGCGGGACCCCGGCGGGCGACGCGGGTCCACACCGGGAGCGAACTCCCCGAGGGCGCCGACGCCGTCGTCATGATAGAGGAAACCGAGCAGCGCGAGGACCGGGTCGAGGTGTTCGACGCCGTCGCCGGCGGCGAGAACGTCGCGCCCGTCGGCGAGGACGTCGGCGAGGGACAGCACCTCTACGACCCGGGCCACCGGCTCCGGCCCTCCGACCTGGGCCTGTTGAAGTCGGTCGGCGAGGAGACCGTCGAGGTGTACGAGCGACCCTGCGTCAGCGTGATCCCGACCGGCGAGGAACTCGTCCAGGCCGACCCGGCGCCGGGCGAAGTCATCGAGACCAACGGCCAGACGGTCAGCCAGTACGTCCGGCGGTGGGGCGGCGATCCCGCTTACCGCGACGTCGTCACCGACGATTTCGACGCGCTCCGCGCGGCCATCGAGCGCGACCTGAACCACGACGTCGTCGTCACGACCGGCGGGTCCTCCGTGGGCGAACGGGACCTCCTCCCGGAGGTCGTCTCGGAACTGGGCGAGGTGCTCGTCCACGGCGTGGCGCTGAAACCCGGCCACCCGTTCGCCTTCGGGGAAGTCGAGGGGACCCTCGTCTGTCTGCTCCCCGGCTACCCCGTGGCGGCCATCGTCAACGCCGTCCAGTTCCTCCGGCCGGCGATACAGCGCGTGGGCCACCTCCCGCGGGCGGACCACCCGACGACCGAGGCCGAACTCGCGCGAAAGGTGACGAGCGAACCGGGAACCCGCTCGTTCGTGCGTGTCTCGCTGGATGAGAGGGGCGGCGAGGAAACGGACGGCGACGACGACCGACCGGTAGCGACGCCGACGCGGGCCAGCGGGTCGGGCGTCCTCTCCAGCGTCGCGCTGGCCGACGGGTGGGTGGTCGTCCCGGAGGAACTGGAGGGGTACGACGCGGGAACCACGGTGGCGGTCGAGAACTGGGAGTGGTCGGCGTGAGCGACCGCCGCGAGTTCCGCGAACTCGTCTCGCCCGACCGGGCGCGCGAGGTGCTCGACTCGCTCGACGTCGACCCCGATTCCGAACGCGTCGCGCTGGAGGCGGCACGGGGGCGCGTCCTCGCCGAACGGGTCGACGCTACAGTCGACGTGCCGGGGTTCGACCGGGCGAGCATGGACGGCTACGCCGTCCGGGCGCGGGACACCTTCGGCGCCGACGAGGCCGACCCCGTCGCGCTGTCGCTTGCCGGCGCGGTCCACGCCGGCGAAAAACCGACCGCGAGCGTCGGATCGGGGGCCGCCGTCGAGGTGTCGACCGGGGCCGTCATGCCGCCGGGCGCCGACGCCGTCGTCAAAGTCGAGGAGACGACCGAAACCGACGACGGCGTGGCCGTCCGGACGAGCGTCGCGCCCGGCGACGACGTGATGCTCGCGGGGGCCGACGTGGCCGCCGGCGCGCGGGCGCTCGGCCCCGGAACGCGGCTCACGGCCCGGGAGATCGGCCTGCTGTCGGCGCTCGGCGTCGACGAGGTGCCCGTCCGGGGGAAACCCCGGGTGGGCATCGTCTCGACCGGCGACGAACTCGTCCGGCCGGGCGGCGAGTTAGACAGCGACGCCGGGCAGATCTACGACGTGAACAGCTACACCATCGCGGCCGCCGTCGCGGAGGCCGGCGGCGACCCCCGCGTCTACCCCCACGTCGGCGACGACTACGACGAGATGGAGCGCCTGCTGGTCCGGGGCGCCGAGGAGTGTGACCTGGTGCTGTCCTCGGGGTCGACGAGCGCCAGCGCCGTCGACGTCGTCTACAGCGTCATCGAGGAGCGGGGCGACCTGCGCCTGCACGGCGTCGCCGTCAAGCCAGGCAAGCCGATGATCGTCGGGGAGGTGGGCGAGTCGGCCTACGTCGGCCTGCCGGGCTACCCCGTCTCGGCGCTGACCATCTTCCGGGCGTTCGTCGCGCCGGTCGTCCGCGAGGCGGCCGGCCTCCCGGAACCCGAGACGGCCGTCGTGACGGGGCGGATGGCCGTCCGCGAGCGCTACGGCGAGGGACGCCGTCGCCTGATGCCCGCCGGCCTCGTGGCCGACGGCGACGGCGACCTCCTCGTGTACCCCGTCGACAAGGGCAGCGGCGCGACGACGAGCCTCACGGAAGCCGACGGCATCGTCACCGTCCCCGCCGACACCGACTACCTCGCCGCCGGCGAGTCCGTCGACGTCTCGCTGTTCTCCCCCGAGGTCCGCCCGCCGCGCGTCCTCTGTGTCGGCGAGGACGACCCGCTCCTCTCGCGCGCTCTCGACCGGGTCGACCGCCCGCGGTTTCTCCCCGTGGGCACCCGCGAGGGACTGCGCCGCCTCCGCGAGGGGGTCCCCGACGTGGCCGTCGTCGCCGGCCCGGAGACGCCGGACGGCGAGACGGTCGACCTCGGCGGCTGGACCCGCGAGTGGGGGCTGGTCGTCCCCGAGGGAAACCCGGCGAGCATCGAGGGCGTCGCCGACCTCGTCGACCGGGACCTCCGGCTGGTCAACCGCGAGTCCGGGTCGGGTCTGCGCGCGAGTTTCGATGCGGCCGTCGACGCGCTGGCCGACGACCGGGACGAGCGCGGGCACGACCTCACCGAGGCCATCGACGGCTACGGCCTCGCGGCCAGGGCCTACGAGAGTCCCGCACGGAAGGTCGCCGCGGGCGAGGCCGACGCGGGGCTGGGGCTGCGGGCGACCGCGACCGACCTCGGACTGGGGTTCGTCGCGCTCGGGACCCAGACGGTGGACGTGGTCGCCGCTCCTGACCGGGCCGACAAGGAGGGCGTTGCCGACCTGGGGCGTGCGCTCGACGAGTGCGAGTCGATAGCCGCGTCGCTCGACGGGTTCGAACCGCGGTGAGCCCGCGAGTCCGGCGGCGCGCGTTCCGGTCCGTCAGGTCATGAGCCCGACCGCTAGACCGATCACGAAGACGATCGCGACGAGCAACAGCGACCAGTCGGCCAGACTGGGGCCACCCGGGTCCGCGTCGTTCATCGCCTTGGCGACGAGGGCCAGGCCCCCCACCGCGACAATTGCCACCGTTTCGTACGGTCGGTTGTGATCAGTTCCGGATAGCGTCGAACCGCCCGGCGAATCACCGGTACATCGGTACAACCGACCGTATGAGACAGCCCGCGAGGGCCGCTGCGGCCGAACCGGCTGTCGTCCCGAGGAGGTCGCGACGGCTGAGGGTGCGTTCGGAGGACATCTGACGAGAATCACTCGTAGGCCCGCTCGACCTCGAACGTCGCTTCGAGGCCCGCGACCGTCACGGTGAACCGTCCCGGTTCGACGGTCCGTCGCCCGTCGTCGCCCATCACGCCGACCGCCTCGACCGGGAGTTCGAACCGCGCGGTGCCGGACTCGCCGGCGTCGAGATCGATCCGCGTGACGCCGGCGAGTTCCCGGACAGGGGTGACCCGCGAGCTACGCTCGTCCCGGACGAACAGTTCGACCGGTTCGCTGCCGGCGCGGTCGCCGACGTTGGAAACCTCGACCGCGACGTCGATCACCTCGCCCGGGCCGGCGCGGGTCTCCGAGAGGGAGATCCCCTCGTACTCGAACTCGGTGTAGGAGAGGCCGTGACCGTACTCGAAGAGCGGGTCGTAGGAGGGGGCGTGCGACCCCGGCGCGCCGTGCCGCCTCGGGTGCGGAAGGTGGTTGAACCGCGTCGGCAGGTGGCCCTCGGATTTCGGGATCGATATCGGGAGCGCGCCCGAGGGGTTGTTCTCCCCGAACAGCGTCTCCGCGACCGCGTGCCCGCCCTCCGACCCGGGGCGATAGGCCAGCACGATCGCTGGAACGTGCTCGGCGACCCAGGGCGTCGCGAGCACCCGACCGGTGACGAACACCGCCACCGTCGGCGTCCCCGTCGCGTGGATCTCCGCGGTGAGCTCGCGCTGTGCCTCGGGGAGTTCGAGCGAGACCCGCGTGGGGAACGTCTCGGCGTCGCCGTCCACGGTGCTCCGGGAGAACTCGTGGACGTAGTCCGGTTCGCCGAGAACGACCACCGCCGCGTCGGCCTCGGCCGCGGCGTCCCTGGCCGCCCCGAGGTCGCGCCGTTCGGTGACCGTACACCCCGGTTCGTGAGTGACCGTCGTGGCGTCGTCGGCGACGGCCTCGATCCCCTCCAGCACCGTCTCGCCGAGCGGTTCGGGGTCGTCGCCGACGTGGCCCCACCCGCCGTGCTGGTGGGCGAGGGCGTCGGCATTGGGCCCCGCGACGACGAGCTCCTCGACGCCGGAGAGCGGGAGCAGGTCTCCCTCGTTTTGCAGGAGCGTCATCGACTCCCGGGCGAGGTCGCGCGCCACCTCGCGGTTCGCGTCGTTCCCGAGTCGTTCCGCCCGCTCCTCGTCGACGTACGGGTCCGCAAAGAGCCCCAGTTCGACCTTCGCGCGCAGGACTCGACGGGCGCTCTCCTCGACGCGCGCCTCCGAGAGCTTCCCCGACTCGACCAGCGACAGGACGGTCTCGGCGTACTCGATGCCGCCGGAAGGCAGCAGGTCGATGCCGGCCGTGATCGCCTGCCAGAGCGACTCCTCCAGCGAATCCGTGACGCGGTGGCCGCGGTGGAGGTCCTCCGCGCCGGTGTAGTCCGCCAGGACGAACCCCTCAAAGCCCAGGTCCCGACGGAGGAGGTCCCCGAGGTACGTCCGGGAGCCGTGGACCGGTTCGCCGTTGATCGCGTTGTAGCAGGGCATGATCCCGCCGGTTCCGGCCTCGATCGCTGCCTCGTAGGGCGGGACGTGCACCCGCCGGAGCGTGTACTCGGCGTGGTCGTTGGGGGCGGCGTCCTCGCCGCGGACCCCCTCGCTGTACATCGGGAAGTGCTTCGCGACCGCGAGCACCGAGTCCGCGGCGGAGAGGTCCTCGCCCTGATACCCTTCGACCATCGCCGCGGCCAGCCGCGCACACAGGCGGGGGCTCTCGCCGAAGGTCTCCTCGATGCGGCCCCACCGCTGGTCGCGGGCCACGTCGCCGATCGGACTGCTCGTGGACTGGATCCCGACCGCGCGCAGTTCCTCGGCGGTGACGCGCGCGCCCTCGGCGACGAGGTCGGGGTCACGCGTCGCCGCCATGCCCAGCTGCTGGGGGAAGACCGTGCTCCCCGCGATGGCCGCCGCGCCGTGCTCGGCCATCGCGCGCTGGAACAGCGGCACGCCCAGGCGCGTCTCCTCCAGCGCGGCCTTCTGGACCGCGTTCGCGAACCGCGCCTGTTCGCCCGGCGTGTTGTGGGGCGTGCCGCCGAAGTGGACCGACCCCACGTGATGGTCGACGACCGCCTCGCGCACCGCCGCGAGGTCCCCGCTGGGTGGTACCCCGACCATCTGCCCGACCTTCTCCGCGACCGTCATCTCCTCGAGCAGTTCCTCAACTCGCGGCTCGGTGGATTGCCCGTCCATGGCAGCTACCCTGAGAGCGAGCGAAAAGTACCTTCGGGTGACCCGGACGAACCGGCGGGGCGTTCCGTCACCGCTCGACGCCGCCGGTCGCCTCGACGAGCAACTCGGCGACGTCGACTATCTCCAGGTCGTCCTCGTAGCCGCCGGTCTTGCGGCCGTCCTCGTACATCGTCATGCACATCGGACAGGCGACGACGAACTTCTCGACCGCGCTCCCGACGCTCGTGTCCTCCAGCGCCTCTCGCAGGCGCTCCTCGCTGGGTTTGGGCTCCTCGTCGAACTCCATCCAGAGGCCGCCCCCGCCGCCGCCACAGCAAAAGGAGTCCTTCCGGTTGCGGGGCATCTCCGCGAGGTCACAGCCCGTCGCGCGGATCAGCTCGCGGGGCGCCTCGTACTCGTCGTTGTACCGCCCGAGGTGACAGGGGTCGTGGTAGGTCACGGTGTAATCGAGTTCGTCGCCGGTCAGGCCGAGGCGACCGTCCGCGACGAGTTCCTCGACGACCTGCGTCCAGTGAAAGACCGGCGCGCCGTCCCACGATTCGACGTCGAAGCCCATCATCGGGTCGTCGGCGTACTCGGCGAAGTCGACCTCCGGGTACTCGTTTTTGAAGGTGTTGAACGAGTGGGGGTCGGTACAGACGATCTTCTCGAACTCGCACTCGGCGAACGACTCGACGTGGTGGCCGGCCTGCTCGATGAAGAGGAACTCCTCGCCGACCCGGCGGATGTCGTTGCCGTCGTACTGCTCGTCCTCGTAGAGGATGCCGTACTCGACGCCGGCGCGCTCGAACAGCGTCGCCAGCGAGCGGGCGACCTGCTTGTTGCGGTCGTCGTAGCTCGGGTAGTCGCCGACGTACCAGAGGTACTCGACCGACTGCTCGCGGGCGTCGGCGACGTCGAACTCCAGGTCCCCGCTCCAGTCGGCGCGGTCGCGGGCCGGGTCGCCGAACGTGTTGCCCTGCTGCATGACGTTTTGCATCGCGTCCTGGACGTTCGGGTCGACGTCGCCCTGGTCGACCAGTTGCCGGTTCAGCTTCGTGAAGCTCGTGAGGTGCTCGATCTCGACCGGACAGGCGTCCATGCAGGCCATGCAGGCCATGCACGACTCCATTGTCTCGGCGTCGATGACGCTGGTTCCCCCGTCGGCGATGATGGGGACCTCCTCGCCGCCGGCGTCGACCTGCTCGCGGTAGCCCTTGAGGTCCAAGATCACGTTGCGCGGGTCCAGCGGCCGGCCCGACGCCTTCGCCGGACAGACCGCCGAGCACCGCCCGCACTTCGTGCAGGCGTCCTGGTCGAGCTGTTCCTTCCAGGAGAAGTCGTCGATGCTCTCGGCGTTGGTCTCGTCGAGGTCCGCGGGCATCCCCGGGAGCCGCCTGCCCGCGTCCTCGTCGCGGGTGACGACGTTGGCGAACGAGGAGAGCATGTGGAACGGCTTGCCCAGGGGGATGGCCGCGATGAAGGCGAACGCGAGCAAGCTGTGTGACCACCAGACGAGCGGATAGGCCGTCCGCGCGGCCTCCGGCCCCAGCCCGGCGCCCTGCAGGACGACGGCGACGGACCAGCCGACGAAGCTCACCGTCTCGAAGTCGGGATAGCCCTGGCCGAGGATCCGGACGCCCTCAGTGAGATAGCCGCCGACGCCCAGCAGGAACAGCGCCCAGACGAAGAGGTCATCCTCGAGGCTCGTGTGGCGGTCCCACAGGCGCTCGTTTCGTGCGACGTAGCGCCGGTAGAGGACGACGCCGAGCCCGACGACGAACAGGAGGCCCATCGCGTCCACGACGAAGGAATAGGAGAGATAGAAGTCGCCGACGAAGAAGGACTCGCCGGTCAGCGGCCGGTAGATGTCGATGTCGATCCCGAGGATCGTGGTGGCGATGAGCAGCGTCAGAAAGCCCCACATGACGAGGGCGTGCATGACCCCGCCGACGGTATCGCGGTCGAACAGCGTTTCGTTGGATATCACCGTCTTCGCCGCCGAGAGGGTTCGCCGGGGGAGCTCATCGAGCCTGTCGAACGGGTCGGCGTCCCCCCGGGTGTACCGGGTCACGCGCTGATAGCTCCCGAGGAGGAACACCGCGACCGTGACCGCCGCCAGATAGTAGAAGGCCGCCTTCCCGACCGGACCGACCAGCCAGAACGTCGGCCGGGTTACCTCCCCGCCGGCCTGGAGCAGTGCCATATCGGGACGTGGCACGACCGTCGCTTAAAACTTCCTTCGGTTCCACAGTTTACCAGTACGCCGAGGGGTTGGGGCGGCCGGAATCGCCGCCCCCGCGTCGTGCGGTCGGTTGCAATCCTGCCGGCTGTAATACTGCCGGACACAAGTACGTGAACGCGCTCATCGACGTTCGGGGACATGTATCTCGAAGACCCCGAAACAGCCACCGGGACGGTGGCATCACTTGTGTCCGACAGTATCACTCCTCGCCGGACTCGTAGTGCTCCCCTGCCGCGGAGGGGATCCGGGTGCGGCCGACCAGCGCGAGGACGACGATGACCATCACGAAGGGGGTGACCCGGATGAGCTGGTTGGGGACGCCGACGTCGCGCAACTGGAGGACGATCTGCAGCGCGTCGAGGCCCGCGAACAAAAGCGTCGAGAGGAACGCGCCGACGGGGTTGTAGTTGCCGAAGAGGTAGGCGACGATGGCGATGAACCCCTTGCCGTTGACCATCGTGGGGCCGTTGCCGGTGAACTGGCCGAGCGTCAGCGAGAGGGCCGACCCGCCCATCCCCGAGAGAACGCCCGACAGCAAGACTGCGGCGTACCGGACGCGGCTGACGTCGACGCCGGCGGTGTCCAGCGCCCGGGGATTCTCGCCGCTGGCCCGGACCCATCGGCCGAACTGCGTCCGGTAGAGGCCGTACCACGACAGCGCCACCATCAGGAAGGTCAGGTACACGACGACGTTCGCCTCGACCAGCGCCCCGACGAGGACGACGACGACCACGTAGTGGACAGCGCCCGCGACGGTCACGACCGCCTCGACCAGCAATCCCGCGAGCGGGACGCCGCCGGTCGCGTTCCGGAGGCCCGTGGCGACGGTGACGACGGCGGCGCCGAACCCCGTTGCGGCCGAGACGAGCACCCTCAGCACGTCGCCGACGACCGGCAGGCCGAGGACGACGTCGGCGGCACTGGGGGGCGTCCGGACGCTCGTGGTGTTGGGTGCGCCGTAGATGACCTGCGAGGCGAAGGGGGCGAGGCCGAGCGCGATCAGCCAGACGGCGAGACCGGCGATGATCTGGTCGGCGCGGAACTCGATGCAGACGACGGCGAACAGCGCCGCGAGGAGGGTGCTCGCGACCACCCCCGCGCCGAAGCCGACCCAGAGGTTGCCGGTCAGGTCCGTCGCGTAGATGGCCCCGAACGCCGAGATGATCAACAGCCCCTCCAGGCCGATGTTGATGACGCCGCTCTTCTCGGCGAAGATACCCCCGAGCGCCGCCAGCACGATGGGCACCGACAGCCGCAGCGCGGAACTGAGCGTGCCCGCGGAGAAAATGACGTCGACCAGCGTGCCCGCGATGGTCCCCGGGAAGAGGAGGCCGAGGGCCGTGAACGCCGCGAACGCGACGCCGCTGGCGACCGCGGCCTGGCCGCGCCTGCCGAGGTCCAGGTCGGCCCCGCGCCGGCGCACCCGTTCGAGCGTGCTCATTCGCGCCCACCTCCTGGATCCCGCCCCGGACCGTCGACGGCGTCGCCCCCGCCTCCGCGGACCTGCTCGCCGTCGGCGGAGCGGGCATCGTCGCCACGGAAGCGCCCGCCGTCGGTCGCGGCCGTGCCCGGCTCGGTCGGTCGACCGCGCTCGGGCGGGACGACGCGGCGGCCGAGCATGCGGAAGAACTCCGGCATGGCGACGAAGAGGATTATCAGGCCCCGGAGGACGCCCACCAGTTGCGGGGGGACGTCGGTGGCGAACTGGACGACGGTCGTGCCGCTCTTGAGGACGCCGAAGAGGAGCGCGGCGAAGGGCACGCCCAGCGGGTTGTTGCCCGCGAGGATGGCGACGGTGATCCCGTCGAACCCGTAGGCGGGCACGCCCGTCTCGAAGTTCCCCAGGATCATCAGGACGTAGACGGCGCCGGCCAGCCCGCCCAGCGCCCCGGAGAGGGTCATGCTCGCGACGATCGTCCGCCTGGCGTCGACGCCGCCGTACTCCGCCGCCTGGGGCTGGACGCCGCTGGTCCGGATGTCGTAGCCGAACGAGGTCCGCGAGAGGAGGTAGGCGAGCGCGAGGACGGCCGCGAGCGCGAAGACGAGCGCCAGGACCGAGAAGCCGAACCGCCCGCCGAACAGGACCGGCGGGAAGAGCGCGTCGTCGGGCAGGGGGACGGTCTGGTTGGCCTGGCTGGCGGGGTCTTTGAACACCTCGCTGACCAGAAAGAGGACCACGCCCGTCGCGATGAAGTTCAGCATGATGGTCGTGATCACCTCGTTCGCGTCGGCGTAGGCCTTCAGCGCGCCCGGGATCGCGCCGTAGAACCCGCCGAACGCCGCGCCGACCAGCAGGCCGAACGGGACCAGGAGGACGGCCCCGACGACCCCGGAGACCAGCGGCGCGACCCACAGGACGACCAGTGCCGTCGCCAGCGCGCCGACGACCATCTGACCCTGGGTGCCGATGTTGAAGATGCCCGCCCGGAAGGCCAGCGCCACCGAGAGGCCGGTGAACACCAGCACCGTCGTCTCGCGGAGCGTGACGGCGATCTGTCCGTCCAGCGGGTCCCAGCCCGGCGAGAGCGGGTCCGCGAGCGCACCCAGGAACAGGCGGTCGAAGACGGTCACCGGGTCGTGGCAGAACCCCATCCGGAACAGTTCGGGGATACCCACCCGGAACAGGCCCGGGACCCCGACGGACGTCGGGTGGGTGAGCACGAACGCCGCGGCGTCACAGGTGGTCATTCGCCCCGCGACGAGGATGATGACCGTCCCGATGGCCACCGCAAGGACGAGCGATGCGAGGCTGATGAGCGCCCGCTCGACCGCCGAGGCGGCGACGAGTCGTTCGAGCGCTCGCCGCCCGCGCTCGCGGACGCTCACTCCCCACCGCCCCCCGACCCGTCGGCGGTCCCGGTCTCACCCGTCGACTCCTCCGGGGGTTCGGTCGCCCCACGTTCGGCCGTATCCGTCCCGGGATCGCCCGTCGTATCGGGGCGTTCGCCGGCCATCAGCAGGCCGAGTTCCTCCTCGGTGGTGTCGGCGGGGTCGACGACGTCGACGAACTCGCCCTCGTAGATGACCGCGAGGCGGTCCGAGAGCGCCTGGACCTCCGCCAGTTTCGAGGAGACCAGCAGGATCCCGACCCCCTGGGCGCGCAACTCCAGGAGGCGCTCGTGGATGAACTCGATGGAGCCGACGTCGACCCCGCGGGTGGGGTGGGCCGCGACCAGCAGCGTGGGGTCGCGCTCCAGTTCCCGGCCGACGACGAACTTCTGCTGGTTGCCGCCCGAGAGGTCCCCGGCCTCCGTCCGGGCGTCGGGGGGGCGGACGTCGTACTCGGAGACGACCGAGTCGGCGTGTTCGCCCGCCCGGTCCCAGTCGAGACGACCGTCCCGGGCGAAGGGGGGTGCGTGCTGGCTCCCCAGGATGGCGTTCTCGACGAGAGCGAACGCCATGACCAGCCCCTGCTCCTGGCGGTCCTCCGGGACGTAGGACATGCCCGCCTCGATGCGCTCGCGCCGCGACCGGTCGGTCAGGTCCGCGCCTTCGAGCCGTATCGTCCCGTCGTCGGGCCGGACCAGCCCGGTTATCGCCTCGACGAGTTCGCGCTGGCCGTTGCCGTCGACGCCCGCGACGCCGAATATCTCCCCTTCCCGGACCGACAGCGAGAGGTCGTCGACCGCGCGGACGCCCCGCTCGTCAGTGACCGTCAGGCCCGCCACGTCCAGCACCTCGTCGCCGAAATCGGTCGCCGGGCGTTCGACGTCCAGGAGCACCTCGCGACCGACCATCAACTCGGCGAGTTCCTCGCGGGTGGTCTCGTCGGCGGCGACGCTGCCGACGTTGCGCCCGTCCCGGAGCACCGTGATCCGGTCGGCGGCGGTCATCGCCTCGCCGAGTTTGTGCGTGATGAAGACGACCGTCTTGCCCTGGTCCGTGAGTTCCGCGAGCACGGCGAACAGGTCCTCGACCTCCTGGGGGGTGAGCACGGCGGTCGGTTCGT
Source organism: Halobacteriales archaeon QS_5_68_33 (assembly GCA_003023785.1). GTDB lineage: Archaea > Halobacteriota > Halobacteria > Halobacteriales > Haloarculaceae > QS-5-68-33. The sequence goes on from PXRS01000077.1 coordinate 111,921, forward strand.
CGAGGACGAGGACGTCCGCGCCCCGGTAGAGGGCCTTGAGGATCTCGACGCGCTGCTGGACGCCGACGGAGACGTCTTCGATGCGGGCGTCGGGGTCGACGTCGAAGCCGTAGCGCTCGCTCAACTCGACGACCTCGCGGCGGGCGCGCTCGCGGTCGACCGCCAGGCCGCCGAACCGGCGGGGTTCGTTCCCGAGGGTGATGTTCTCGGTGACGGTCATCGGGTCGACCAGCATGAAGTGCTGGTGGATCATGCCGACGCCGGCGTCGATAGCATCCCGCGGCGAGTCGAATCCGCGCTCCCGGCCGTCGACGACCACGGTCCCGTCGGTGGGTTCGTACAGCCCGTAGAGGACGTTCATCAGCGTCGTCTTGCCGGCGCCGTTCTCGCCCAGCAAGGCGTGAACCGACCCCCGCTCGACGGTGAGGTCGACCTCGTCGTTGGCCACGACCCCCGGGAAGCGCTTCGTGATCTCGCGTAACTCGACTGCGGGCTGGCTCATCGTGGATCGGACCGGGTGGTCAGGCGTTGTCCGGGTCCGTCGGGACGGAGACGTCGCCGTCGACGATGGCCTGCCGCGAGTCCGAGACCGCGCTTTTGACGTTTTCGGGGATCTCCGAGCCGAACTGCTCGCCGTAGACGATGCCGACGCCCTCCTCGTCGAGGCCGAGCGAGACGACGGACCCCCCCTGGAACTCGTCGTCGACGACGGACTCGATGGCGTCGTAGACGGCAGTGTCGACGCCCTTGACCATGCTCGCGAGGATGACGTCCTGGAAGTCCGGGAGCGTCAGCGACTGGTCGCGGTCGACGCCGATGGCGAACCGCTCGCGGTCCTGAGCGGCCTGGAAAACGCCAGTGCCGGTGTTGCCGGCGGCATGATACACGATGTCCGCGCCGCTGTCGTACATCGCGAGTGCCGCCTCGCGGCCGCCGGTCGGGTCGTTGAAATCGCCCACGTAGTTGGTGATGACGTCGATGTCCTCGCTGGCCGCCTTCGCGCCGGCGGTGTACCCGGCCTCGAACTTCCGGATGAGGTCGGACTCGACGCCGCCGACGAACCCGACGTTCGTCGAGTCGCCGTCGGTCGACCCCGCGCCCGCCTCGAAGTCCTGCGTCGTGAGCAGGCCGGCCATCTGGCCGACGAGGTACGACCCCTCGTGTTCCTTGAAGGTGTAACTCGCGACGTTCGGGGCGTCGACGACGCTGTCGACCAGCATGAAGCCCTGGTCGGGGTAGTTCTCCGACGTCGTGGCCAGCGCGTCGGTCTGGAGGAAGCCGATACAGCAGACCAGGTCGTAGCCGGGGTCCGACGACTCCGCGTACTGGCGCTGATACGTGCTGAACTCGTCGGTCCCCTCGGGCTGGGACTCCCGGTACTCGATCTCGAAGTCCTCCTCGGCGTCGAACAGCCCCTGCTGAGCCTGGTCGTTGAACGACCCGTCGCCCAGGCCGCCCGTCGCGTACACCATCCCGATCTGTGTCGGGTCCATCGGCGTGGCCGTCTCCATCGCCGTCTCCGTCGGCGTTCCGTCCATCCCGTCGCCACCGTCCTCGCCGTCGCCACTGTCGCCGTCACTCCCGTCGCCGCCACCGTCACCCGCGGCCTCGGTCGGGGTCGGCGTCGACTCGTCCGGTCCGCCGGTACACCCGGCCAACCCACCGAGCCCGGCCGCACCGAGCACCTTGAGTAGTTGCCGTCTCTCGGAATCCATGTTCGGGCACACAGACACGTGAGCGGGTCATAAAGCCGTCGCCGTCACCGCCACGTTCGAAGAGATCCGGTCACGGAGCTCTCCTATCGAAGGGAGGATCCTCGCCGGTCTATACGGACCGGCCTCTCCCGTTGAAAACGGCTTTGTTGCGGTTCTCCAGCATGTATATCGGTCTTATATTTTGGACCGTGGTTCGCTCAACGGGACCCGTCCCGATACTCCGGCGGCAGTCCGGTCGATCCGGTCGTGGTTGCCACACTTCGGGTTTCCGGACAGCAGTTGGAAATCGAGCACCGATATTATCAGTATCTTTATCTGATCGGTCAAACAACAGATATCGTAAGTATCGTCCGAACGCCGAGTCCGGGACGGGCGAAACGGCCTCGAACCGGACGTGGACCCGACAGGGAACGTCGATGTCACCGGGTTGCGCGAGGGGTCGCCCATCGTACGGTCGGTTGTAACTGTTTGCCGGTGATTCGCCGGGCGGGCGGATCCCGGAGATGACTGACAACCGACCGTATCAAACCCGGCGAGACGCTCGGCGTCCGTCCTCCCGCATCGCGGTCAGACGCGGAAGGGGAGCTTTATGAGGTGATCGGCCCATCGCTTCGGTATGCGATTCGTCCGCTACGACGACGACCAGCTCGGGCTGCTGACAGACGACGGCGACCCCGACCACGCGGTCGCGGACGTCGCCCTCCGGGCGCCGGTCGGCCGCCCCGGCAAGGTGGTCGCCGCGCCCCTGAACTACGAGAACCACATCGAGGAGGCGCTGGCCGACCGCGACATCACCACCGACGAGTGGTTCTCGATCACGGACAAGGGCTACTTCCTGAAAGCGCCCTCCAGCGTCGTCGGCCCCGACCACGGGGTCGAACTCCCCTTCGCCGACCGGCGGACCGACCACGAGGTCGAACTCGCGTTCGTCATGGGCGCGGAGGCCAGGGACGTCCCTGCTGCGGAGGCCTGGGACCACATCTTCGGCTACACCGTTCTGCTGGACATCTCGCTGCGGGGCGACCAGGACCGCTCGAACCGCAAGTCCTACGACACCTTCACCGTAATCGGCCCGTGCGTGGCGACCCCCGACGAGGTGGGCGACCCCCAGGACCTGGAGATGCACCTCGACCTGAACGGCGAGCGCCGCCAGGCCGAGAACACCCGCGACATGGTCTACACCTGCGCCGACGTCGTCCAGTACGCCTCGCTGGGGACGACCCTGGAGGTGGGCGACGTGGTCACGACCGGGACGCCGGAGGGCGTCAGCGAACTCTCGGACGGCGACCGGATCGAGGCCGGCATCGAGGGCATCGGGTCGATGACCGTCGACGTGACCGAACGCGACGTCAGCTACGCCGAAGCCGACGTCTCGAAGGGCGGCCAGGAGTAGGGGCGGCCGCGTCGCCGCAGGTCGGCGGGACCCGTCTGGGCGTGGTTCGGCGGACAACGCCAGGGGCCTGGGTCGGTACCTCGGTGCGCGGGACCGTCGGGAGTAGGCTTATGTCCGGCGGTGCCGAAGGCGTGGCAACCGATGGCGCTCCTGGAAGTCGACTCGATAGACGCCGCCTACGGCAACGTACAGGTGCTCTGGGACGTGAGCCTCTCCGTCGAGCGCGGCGAAACCGTCGCGTTGCTCGGGGCCAACGGCGCCGGGAAGACGACGACGCTGAAGACGATCTGTGGTGGTCTGACGCCCACGTCCGGGGACGTCCGGTTCGACGGGGAGTCGGTCGGCGACCTCCCCCACGAGGAGGTCGTCGCGAAGGGGGTCGCACACGTCCCCGAGGGTCGCGAGATGTTCACCGATAGCAGCGTCCGCGAGAACCTCGAACTCGGCGCCTACGTCGACCGGAGCGGGGTCGAGGAGCGTCTCGCGGAGGTCTACGGGGTCTTCCCGCGACTGGAGGAGCGGGCCGACCAGCGGGCGGGCACCCTCTCGGGGGGCGAACAGCAGATGCTCGCCATCGGCCGGGGGCTGATGAGCGACCCCGACCTCCTCCTGCTGGACGAAGCCAGCCTCGGCCTCGCGCCGGTGCTCGTCGAGGACGTCTTCGCGGCCATCGAGCGCATCAACGAGGAGGGGACGACGGTGTTGCTGGTCGAACAGGACATCTACAACGCCCTGGGCGTCGCCGACCGCGGCTACGTCGTCAAGACCGGGCGGATCACCCTCTCGGGGACCGCCGCGGAACTCGCAGAGGACGACCGCGTCGCGGAATCGTACCTCGGTGCCTGACCGGGGTCGGCGTATCCGGGCCCGACCGGAGTCGGCCCGAAAGGGCGGAACCGCCGGTCACTCCTCGCGGGGCGGGACGCTGGCGTCGCCGTCGGCGGTCGCCTCCGGGCCGGCCGTCGGGTCGGAACCGGGGCCGCCCTCCGTGGGCGTGCCGGGCTCGCCCGGCCCACCCCGCGTGAGGTCGGTGACGAGGTAGTCGTTCGCGAGTCCGTACAGCCCCTGCGGGACAAAGATGATGAAGAGGATGATGAGGACCCCCTCGACGGTGGTCGAGAGGCTGTCGACGAGCGCGGAGGTCCCGCCCTCCAGCGCGAAGAGGTCGGCGACGGTCCGGAGCGCGACGGGGAGGCCCTTGTCGAGCAGGACGAACAGCGCCGCACCCAGCAGGGGGCCGACGAAGGTGCCCATGCCCCCGAGGATGACGACGACCAGCGTGTCGATCGTCCAGGTGACCGCGAGCGTCGACTCGGGGTTGATATACAGCGTGTAGTGCCCGTACAGTGCACCGGCGAGGCCGGCGAAAAACGACGAGACGACGAAGGCGTAGACCTTGTACTTCAGGGGGTTGACGCCGAGGCTGCTGGCGGCGTCCTCGTCGTCGTGGACCGCCTGCATGGCCAGCCCGCCCGGCCCGCGGACGATGGAGTAGGTAACCCCGACGGTGGCGACCGTCGCGGCGAGCGTCAGGTAGAACACCACGTCGCCGTGCGAGACCGGGACGCCGGGGAGGCCGAGGTCGCTGTCGATGTAGTAGCCGGTCGACCCGCCGGTCAGCGAGCGCTGGTCGAGCATCACGAGTTCGATGACGGCCGCGAGCGCCAGCGTCCCGATGGCGAAGTAGTGGCCCCGCAACCGGAAGATGATGCCCCCCAGGACCAGCGCGACGAGCGCCGACGCCAGCCCGCCGACGAGGACGGCCACCAGCACCGGCAACTGGAGCGACTCCGGGAACCCCGCCCCGGAGGGCGTCGTCAGCCACGCGGCGACGAACGCGCCCATGCCGAAGAAGGCGGCGTGACCCAGCGAGATCTGGCCGGCGTAGCCCGCCAGCAGGTTCCAGGAGACGCCGAGCATGACGAACACCAGGCCGGTCAGAACAAGGCCGGTCAGCGCCTCGGTCGTCGCGAGCGGGACCGCCGCCAGCGCCAGGACGGCGACGACGGCGGCCGCCTGGAGGCGCCGGTCGGCCAGCAGCGACCCCTCCGGGTGGCGCTCCAGGAGGCTCATTCCTCGCCTCCCGTCCCGAGCAGCCCCTGGGGTCTGACGAGCAACACGACGAGGAAGATGAGCAGGCTGACCACGTTCCGGTAACCCAGGTAGAGGTCGCCGAGGTTCTCCGCGACGCCGATGACGAGGCCGCCGACCAGGGTCCCCGGGACGGACCCGACGCCGCCGAGGACGACCACGGCGAAGGTCTTGAGGAGGTAGGACCACCCGACGAACGGGGTGATGGGGAACAGCATCGCCAGGAGCGCGCCGGCCGCCCCGGCCAGGGCGGTCCCGACCCCGAGCGTGAGCGCGTAGATGCGGTCGGTGTCGATCCCCATGTGGCGGGCCGCGTCGGGGTTTTGCGCTGTGGCACGGATCGCCTGCCCGGTCCTCGTGTACTGCAGGAACGCCCACGTGAGCGCGACGAGGACGACCGCGACGACGAAGGTCACGGTCCGCTCGAAGGAGAGGAACCCCAGGTCGAACCAGCCCCGGGGAATGCCGATGTCGGCGGTCCGGGCGTCCCCGCTCAGGAGGATCCGTGCGACGTTCTGGAGGACCAGCGCGAGGCCGAACAGCACGATGATGGGCTGTTCGATCCCCTCGCCGACGACCCGTTCGAGGAGCACCCTCTGGAGGGCAACCCCGAAGACGAAGAGGACGCCCATCGCGAGGAACATCCCGACCAGCGGCGTGATGCCGGTGGCCGCAAGGAGGACGATCGCCAGGTAGGCCCCGACCATCAGCATGTGCCCGTGTGCGAGGTTGACGACGTCCATGATGCCGAACACGAGCGACAGTCCCAGCGCCGCGAGGGCGTAAATACCCCCGAGCAGGAGACCGTTGACGACCGCCTCGACCGCGACGCCCGTGGCTACCATGGCCGCGCGGTCACCGCTCGTCCCACGGGGAGATGGGGTACTGGAGGTCGAGTGCCCGGTCGGAGTCGGTGTCCGGGTAGACCAGTCGCTGGGCGCCGTCCCACCACTGGCCGGTGGGGGCGGTGAGTTCGCCCTCCGCGGGGAGGCCGTTGTCCTCGAAACTGAACGTGCCGATGACCGTTTCGAACTCCTCGCCGCGCAGCGCCGACTGGATCGCTCCGGGCTCCAGCGAATCGGCGGCCTCGACCGCCTGCTGGGCCACCTGCGTGAGGTTGTACGAGCCGCCGACGTTGACTGCCAGGTACTCCGAGTCGTCGTCGTACTCGGACTCGTATCGGTTCCTGAGCTGCTCGTTGCCGTTGCCGGTCAGCCCCGGGACCCACCCCGGACACATCAGGGCGTAGGCCCCCGCGTCTTCGAGGGCCGACCACCACGCCGAGGGGTCGGCCCCGCGGACGAACTGCAGCATGTCAGGCGCCCAGCCGTTCTCCCGCATCTGGTTGACGGCCGTGATACCCCCGCCCGGCGTCGGGTTCGAGAGCAACACCTCGACGCCGGCGCTCTCGGACCGGGAGATGAGCGTCGAGAAGTCCTCGGACCCGATCTCGAAGGTCTCGCGCAGGACGACCTCGTACCCCTCCGCGCTCAGGCGGTCCTCCCAGTAGCCGGCCTGCTCCGCGCCCCACCCCGAGTTGGGCTCCCAGATGCCGACCTGGCCGGGGCGCTCGGACTCGGAGATGAGTTCCAGCGTCCCGAGCGTCGACCGCGTGATGTCCCGCGATTTGGGGAACGGCGCGTAGGTCCACTCGTAGCCGTCGTTGCGGTGGGGCTCCTCGTAGGCGAACGCGATCCCCAGGAAGGGCAGTTCCTGGTTCTCGGCGAAGGCGCTGCCCGCGGTCACGAGCAGACTGGAGAAACTCCCCCAGATCATGTCGACGTCGTTGTTGCTCGTGATCGCCTGGAGCTGCTCGCGCAGCGTCTGGGCGTCGCTCTCGTCGTCGCGCACGACGAGGTTGACCTCGCGGTCGAGTTCCTCGTTCATCCGCTGCTCGCCGAGTTCGTACCCGCGACGGAGGTCCTGTCCCAGCGACGAGAACCGCCCCGACTCCGGGATGGTCGCGGCGATGGTCAGCGGGTCTTGGTCGCCCGTCGACGTGCCGCCACCGTCCTCGCCGAGCGTGCACCCCGCCAGCCCGGTCAGCGCTGCGATACCTGCTGCCCCTGTGCCTCTCAGATACCTACGCCGCGATACGGATCGCTCTTGCTGAGCCATACCTTGGTGTGCGATATCTATGATGGAATATAAAGGTGTATGATCATCCGGGAACGACGCCGGGTTTCCCGCGTCGTTCGGGCTGCGGGGAAGGCGGAACATTCCGCTCCGGAGGCGGGCCCGTCAGACGGTCGGTTGTCAATGGTTTCCGGATTTCGTCGAACCGGTCGGCGAAATACCGGTAAATCGGTACACCCGACCGTATCAGTCGCCGGAGGGCTGAGCCTCGGCGTAGAAGTTGAACGCCTCGAAGACGGGGCGGTCGGTCATGCCGAGGAGGACCGCCTCGTCGTCGGGGTCGTGGTGGTGGGTGGCGTCCGGCGGCACCACGAAGACGTCCCACTGGCCCCACTCCAGGGCCTCGTCGTCGACGTGGGTGGCGCCCTCGCCCTCGATGACGAAGTAGATCTCCGTCGCGTTGTGGAAGTGGGCGTCGGTCGTCCCGTCGAGGAGTTGCGCCCGAAAGGACATCGTCGGGAACAGCGGCGGTTTGCCCGCGGCGGGGTTGACGTAGGCGACGCTGTAGCCGTCGTACGGGTCGGGGTCGCCGTTGTCGGCGCGCTGGCGCAGCGTCTCCGCCATCCGATTCCACCGGAAGCGGTAGGGCGGCGTCGCCTCGGCTTTCCCCTCGAAGGGGCCGGGGATGCCGTCGGACCGCTCGTCGGCGGGGCGGCCGCGGCCGTACTGCGAGTCCCAGTAGCCCCGGGTCTTGGTGACGGGCTGGCGTTCGAGTTCGTGGTTCTCGAAGGCCTGGGTCTTGTTCAGCGAGTCCAGAAAGAGCGGGAGGTCGAGCACGTCCAGCCACGCGGCCGTCTCGTCGCCGTCGTTGACGTGGTCGTGCCACTCCCACTGGGGCGTCGTCACGAGGTCGTTGTCCCGCATCGGGAACTCCTCGCCGGCGACGACCGTCTTCATGTCCTCGTGCCCGTCGATGGTAAAACGCAGCGCGTTCCCCGAGTGGCGGTGGGCGGGCGCGGTCTCGCCCGGGGAGACGGTCTGGACGCCGACGTAGATCGTGTTCGAGATGGCGTTGCCGATCGAACTGTTGATCGGGACCGCGACCCGCCGCTGGAACCCCGGCGGCAGGTCCGCGATGGGGACGTCCGCCTCGATGCTGTCGATCGCCGTCCGGATGTCCTCCCACTTCCAGATGCCCGGCTCCAGGTCGTTGATGACCGTCCCGAAGTCGTCCTCGACCTCCCACAGCGGCCGCAACCCGTTGTCGGCGAGGATCCCCCGCGTCTCGGCACTCAACTCGAGGAGGTCCTCGGGGTCCCGTTCCTCCTGCTGTTGCTCGTCGGACTCTTGCTGGGCCATGGTCACCGGTTGGCACAGATCCGGCATAAGTGTACTGGCCGACCGCTCTCGCGGCAAACCGACCTGACGACCGCGACGCTCGGCCGCTAGACGGCCTGTGCGTCGAACACGTCCTTCGAGGGGAAAATCGCCCGACAGTCCTCACAGACCATCTGCCCCTGGATGGCGTACTCCCAGAGCTTGCCGCCACAGTCCAGACAGTCGAAGTGCGCCTCGACGAACGGGTTCTCCTCGGCGTAGGGGTTCTCGAACTCGGCCATGTGTGTACGTGACGAGCGTCCGCACAAAAGGATATCGTTGGCCGGGGTTCGAGGCAGCACGTCGGGCCTTCAGGAGGCCGGAGGCGGGGGCCCGGTCATACTGTCGGACACAAGTGATGCCACCGTCCCGGTGACTGTTTCGGGGTCTTCGAGATGCATGTCCCCGAACGTCGACGAGTACGTTCACGTACTTGTGTCCGACAGTATCAGTCCGTCGCGTCGGCGGCCATCGCCTCGCGGAGGTCAGCGGGGAGCTCGCGGGCGCCGCCGCCGTCGCGGCGGGTACACACCCGTTGTTCGTACCCGGCGAAGGCCACCTCGCCGTCGACACGGGCGACGTACTCCAGGCGGACGCTCCGGTCGCCCGGGTCCGGCGTCAGTTCGACCGTCACCTCGTCGCCCGCCTCGACCGGCGCCTCGAACTCGAAGTTCATCTCGACCAGCGGCAGGCCGAACCCCTCCGCGGAGATCTCCCAGAACGGCCAGCCGATCTCCTGCATGAACATGTCCGAGGTCTCGTGGATGGCGTCGACGATCCGCGGGTAGTGGGCGGTCCCGAACGGGTCCGTGTCCGAAAAGCGCACCGTCCAGACGCGCTCGTAACTCACTCGGCGTCACCTCCCTCGCCACCGGGGGACCCGCCGCCGTCCGCGTCCGCCGGTTCCTCCAGCACGACCAGCGCGTCGAGCGCGACCGCGCCGTCCGGCGTCGCGAGGACGGGGTTGACGTCCAGTTCCGCGACCGGCTGGTCGTCGACGAGGTCGCCGACCGTCTCGACGACCGCCGCGAGCGCCTCGATGTCGGCGGGTTCGCCGCCGCGATACCCCGAGAGCAGCGGCGCGGCCTGCAGTTCCTCGATGGCTCCGCGGGCCTCGGCGCGGCTCACCGGCGCGACCCGGTGGCTGGTGTCCGCGAACAGTTCGGTGAACACGCCCCCGAGGCCCGCGAGCACGACCGGCCCGAACGACGGGTCCCGCAACCCGCCGACGATGACCTCCGTTCCCTCGCTCGTCTCGACCGCCGGCTCGACGAGGGCGTCGACCGCGAGGCCGCGCTCGTCGGCCGCTTCGAAGACCCGCTCGGCGGCGGCCGCGACCGCCCCGGGCGAGCGCAGGTCCAGCGCGACGCCGGCGCCGCCGGCCCACTCGCTCTTGTGGGTGACCGCCGGCGAGGCGACCTTGACGACGACGGGAAACCCGACCGCCTCGGCGGCGGCGACGGCCGCGTCGGCGCTCGAACACACCTCGAACGCCGGCGTCTCGACGCCCGCCGCGGCCAGCAGGCGCTTGCCCTCCGCCTCGGTCAGCGTCGTCCGCCCCTCGGCGCGGGCGGTCGCGACCGGGTCGGGGTCAGTCATCCGCGGGCGCCTCCCGGCGGTCGGACAGGCCCGCGTAGCGGGCGAGCACGCCGGCGGCCTCGGCGGCCCGTTCGGGCGTCGCGAAGAGCGGGACGCCCGCCGCCGAGAGCGCCCGCCTGTCGGCGGCCATGTCCTCCTCGATGCCCTCGGTGGCGAACAGCACGGGCTTGTCGACGCGGCCGGCGAGACCCGAGAGGGCGTCCACCGGGAACCCCAGCGCCGCCTCGAAGAGTTCGTAGACGAGGACGATGTCGACGTTGTCGTCCTCGGCGACGGCGGTGACGACGTCGCCGAACTCGGGCATCGGACGGCCGGTGTCGACCGGGTTCCCGGTGTAGGTGACACCCCGGAGGGCGTCGTCGACGCGCTCGCGGGTCTCGTCGGCGAGTTCGGGGAGGCGACCGCCCGCCCGCTGGATCCGGTCGGCGATGATGATCCCCGGGCCGGCCTGGGCGGTAACGACGCCGACGTTCGGGCCGTCCGGGTCGGGGGAGTCGCCCAGCGCCGCTGCGGCGTCCAGGAGGCGGTCGCTCGCTTCGACCGTCGGGACGCCGTACTGGGCGAACCCCGCCGCGTAGAGGGCGTGGTCGCCGGTCAGCGCCCCGGTGTGGGAGGCCGCGAAGTCGCCGACGTCGGACTGGCCGACCTTGTAGGCGACGACCGGCGTCTCGCTCTCGCGACAGGCCGACAACAGGGCACGGCCGTCGTCGGTCCCCTCGACGTGGAGGACGATGGCGTCGGTGCGGTCGTCGGCGTCGAAATACCGGACCGTCTCGGCGAACCCGACGGTCGCGCGGTTACCCAGGCCGACCATCGCGGAGACGCCCCGGTCCTGGCGCCGCGAGAGGAAGGCCAGGACGTGGGCGAGGCCGCCGCTCTGTGCGACGACGGCCGTGTTCCCCGCCGGGATATCCGCGACGCCGCTGGCGAACGAACAGAGCAGGTCCCGCGCGGGGACGACGAACCCGCTGGTGTTCGGGCCGAGCAGCGTCACGTCGCCCTCGCGGGCGGCCGCGGCGGTCTCGGCCTGCAGGGCCTCCCCGTCGGGGCCGGCCTCGGCGAATCCCGAGGCGTAGACCACGGCGGCGCCGATGCCCGCCTCGCCACACGCCGCGACGACCTCCGGAACGGCGGGACCCGGGACACAGCACAGCGCGAGGTCGACGTCGTCGTCGACGTCGGTGACCGACCCGACGAACTGTTCGCCGAACAGCGTCCCGGACCCGGAGGGGTTGACCGGGGAGACCGGTCCGTCGAAGGCGACGGCGTTGGCCATCGCCTCGTAGCCGACCTTGCCCTCGGTGTCCGAGGCCCCGACGACGGCGACCGCCCCCGGGTCGAAGAGGTGCTCCAGCGTCACGCTCACACCTTGACCGAACGGCGGCATATCGTTTTCCCCTGGCGGGACCGGCGGCATATCGTTTTCCCCTGGCGGGACCGCCCGGTCCAGCCCTCCATCCGCCCGGATCCGGACAGCCTGCGGGGGTAGGTTTATTCCGGTGGCTGGGCTAGGCGTCGTCGATGGCGTTACTGGAAGGCGAGCATCTCACGAAGACCTTCGGGGGCGTCGTCGCCGTCGACGACGTCTCCTTCGCCGTCGAGCGCGGCGAGGCGGTCGGGCTCATCGGCCCGAACGGCGCGGGCAAGACCACGCTCTTCCGGACGATCACCGGCGTCCACCCGCCCACCGAGGGCCGGGTCTTCTTCGACGGCGAGGCGATCACCGGACTCGCCCCCCACGAGGTCTGTCACCGGGGGCTGGCCCGGACCCACCAGATCGTCCGGCCGTTCGAGAGCCTCTCGCTCGTCGAAAACGTCGCCGTCGGCGCGCAGTTCGGCGGCGGCGAGGTCGACGACGCCCGCGAACGCGCCGCGGAGATGCTCGAGTTCGTCGGACTGGCCGACCGGCGCTACGCCGACCCCGACCGGTTGAGCGTCGGGCAACTCAAGCGCCTGGAGATCGCCCGGGTGCTCGCCACCGACCCCGAACTCGTCCTCTTCGACGAGGTCGCCGGCGGCCTCGACCCCGAGGAGACCGACGCGATCGTCGCCCTCATCGGCGACATCAAGGCGAGGGGGACGACGGTCTTTCTCATCGACCACGTGATGCGGGCCCTGATGAGCGTCAGCGAGCGGGTGCTCGTGCTCAACAACGGGCAACTCATCGCCGAGGGGACCCCCACCGAGATCCGGAACGACCCGGCGGTCATCGAGGCCTACCTCGGCGAACGGGCCGGCGAGGACCTCTCGGGTGCCGTGACCCGGGCGGGCGAGGACTCCCAGGTGCCGTGACCCGGGCGGCGGAGACTCCCGGGGGTCCTCGACCGGTACGCTGATATCGGTCGGTGTATACGGGTAGGACGACATGGCCGAGGAGACGGCGAGCGGCCGGTTCGACCGACTGGGGTTCGACCCGGCGTGGCTCTCGGTGCCGGCGGGGCTGCTGGCGGCCGGGCTCGTCCTGACGGTCGGGCCGCTGTCGACCGGAGCGAGTCGGATGCTCGCCATCACGCTGTTCTGTATCGCCCTCTGGATCGGGACGCCGGTTGAGCCGTGGTTCACGGCGGTCCTGGGGATCGGCCTCATCGGCGTGGTCTTCTCGGCCGACCTGGCGCTGACAGGATTCCGGTCGCCGGCGACGTGGCTCGTGGTCGTGGGTATCCTCGTCGGCGAGGCGGCCAGCGAGAGCGGCCTCGCGGGCCTCGTCGAGCGGGTCGCGGTCGCGTGCCTCCCCGAGCGGGCGCTGGGCGACGCCGTCGCAACCTACACGTATCTGCTGGTCGCGCTCTCGGCCGGGAGCCTGGCGCTCGCGGTGCTCGTCCCCTCCGCGCTGGTCCGGGTGCTCGTCCTCGCGCCGATCCTCGTCTCGCTGGGCGACCTCTTCGAGGAGCGACGGGCGACGGTCGGCATCTTCCTCGGGCCGCTGTTCGCAACGTTCTACGGTGCCTCGGGCGTCCTGACCGGGTCGCTGGCCAACATCATCGTCGCCGGTCTCGTGGAGTCCGGCGGCGGGCCGGCGATCACCTGGACCGAGTGGGCGCTGTGGCTCGGTCCCGTGATGGGCGTGGGTCGCGTGGCCGTGGTCGTCGCGGTCGCCTATCTCCTCTACCGCCCCCGGGACTCCGACGGCGTGGCGACGCCCGAGGCCGAGTCCGTCGCGACGACCGCGAGCGAGCGGCGGATGCTCGCCTTCCTGCTCGTCGGGGTCGCCGTCTGGGCGACGGATTTCCTCCACGGGCTCCACCCGCTGTTCGGCGCCATCGTCGTCGCGCTGCTCGCGTTCGCGCCGCGGGTCGGCGTCGTCGACCCCGGCGCCGTCGGCGAGGCCGACTTCTCGATCCTGTTTTTCCTCGGCGCCATCTTCGCCATCGCCGAGGGGTTGCGACGGACCGAGTTCACCGACCTGGCGGCGACCACGCTGCTCTCGTTCCTGCCCGCCGACCCCTCGCTGCCGGTGGTCCTCGGGTTCGTCGTCGCCGTCTCGCTCACGCTGACGCTCGTGATGGAGGGGCTGGCGGTCGCCAGCGTCCTCACGCCGGTGCTCGTCTCGTTCGCCGGCAGCACGGGCGTCCCGCTGGTTCCGGTCGCCATGGTCGAGTCCGTCGCGCTCACCGCCTACTTCTTTCCCTACCAGTCGGCCGTGCTCGTGGCCATCCTCGGGTTCGACGTCGTGGATTCGGTCGAACTGAGCAAGATGGCGGGGCTGTGCTCGGTCGCGACTATCCTCCTCCTGGTTCCTGTCCAGATCGGGCTGTTCGCGCTCGTCTTCTGATGTGCCGGACACAGGCGCGTGAGCAGTGGGCTCGCGGTGTCTACTCCCCAACGTACCGTTCGACGAGTCGTTCGCGCATGAGGGTGCCGGTGTCGGTCCGGGGGAGCGGTTCGTCGGTGACGGTACAGGTCCGCGGCCGTTTGAAGTCGGCCAGGGAGTCGTGGCCGCGACAGAACGCCTCGACCTCGTCCTCGGTGAGGTCGGCCTCGGTGACGACGACGGCCGAGACGACCGACCCCCACTGCTCGTCGTCGAGGCCGAAGACGCAGGCCTCCTCGACGTCGGGATGGCTCTCGATGACGCGCTCGATCTCCGCGGGGTAGACGTTCTCGCCGCCGCTGATGAACATGTTGTCGACGCGGCCGACGATGTAGAGGTAGCCGTCCTCGTCCTTCTCCGCGACGTCGCGCGTCCGCAACCACCCGTCGAAGTATGACTTCTCCTCCGCGACCGGGTTGTCGATGTACCCGTCCGACATCCCGGGGCCGCGGGCGATGACCTCCCCGCGCTTGCCGGGGTCGACCGTCGCGTCGGGGTCGGGGTCCGCCGAGAGGGGCGCCGTCTCGACGACGCGGATCTCCCAGGAGAAGGCCTCCTTGCCGACGGTGCCGGGGTGGTCCTCCTGTGCGCGGGGGTGGGCGAAGGTCAGGTCCGGGCCGGCCTCGGTCATTCCGTAGGTGTTGTACACCTGGTCGCTGAGCTGTTCGGACGTGTCCGCGACGAGTTCCTCCGTGACGATGGCGCCGCCGGTGCGGATGTACGCCAGCGAGTCCACGTCGTAGCCGGCCTCGCGCTGGACGTCGTTGAGCGCGCGCAACTGGGTCGGGACCGCCAGGACGCCGGTCACGTCGTGGGCGGCGACGAGTTCCAGCGCCTCGGCGGGGTCGAACTCGGAGTGGAGCACGACCGAGGCGCCAGCCACGAAATGAGGGTAGAGCCAGGCGTCGGTCGTGACCATGTGGTACCACGGCGTCGTGCACAGCGCCACGTCCGTTTCGTCGATGCCGTGTTCCATCACCCCCTGGACCGCACCGTACCACAGCTGCTCCTGGTCGAACAGGACGGCCTTGGGCGTGCTCGTCGTCCCGCTCGTATAGAGGACCGCACACTCGTCGCCCTCGGGCAGACCCGGGGGCAGGTCCGGCGACGCGTCGGCGAGGACGCTCTCGTAGGACTCGACCTCGGGATGGTCGACGGGCCGGTCGCCGGCGTGGATGGCGGCCTCGAACGACCCCGCCTCGAGGAGTTCGAGCGCGGCGTCGGCGTTGTCGTCGTCGAAAACGAGCGCGCGGGCCGCCCCCGCCTCGGCCATCTCGACGAGCGCAGTCGGGGTCACCCGGTAGGAGAGCTGGAGCGTGGCGACCCCGCGCTTGTTGCCGGCCAGCATCGCCTCGACCGCAACCGGGCCGTTCAGCGAGAGCACCGCACACCGGCCCGACCCGACCCGCTCGCGGAGCGCGGTCGCCAGGCGCGTGCTCCGCTCGTCGAGTTCGTCGTAGGTGAACCGCCGCCCATCGTCGGTCACGACGGCCGGACGGTCGGGGTAACAGCGCGCTGTCCGGGCAAATGTGTCCACGAGTCTCATGCTGGCGCGTTACACCGTACCAGTCAAACTGCAGTAATAATAGTTCTGGTCCGCCCACCGCGGACACAGCAGCGTCCCCGGTCGGACCGGCCTCCCGGGGGGCTCATCGGCCGCCCGGACGGTAGCTACTGGTAGGCCATGTTGAGTTCGATCTCGTCGGTCGCGGCCTCCAGTTGCTCGAGTATCTCCCCCTCGCAGTGCTCGCGTGGCATGCGGTGTGCGGGGCCGGCGATGCTCAGCGCGCCCTTGACCTCGCCGTCGAACGTCAGCGGCACGCCGATGGCGTGCACGCCTTCGAGGTCCTCGCTGAGGTTGAGCGCGTGGCCCCGCTCGCGGATACGGGCCAGTTCCTCGCGCAGGCGGTCGGGATCGGTGATCGTGTTCTCCGTTCGTCGCGGGAGGCCCTGTTCCGCGATGATCCGGTCGACCTCGTCGTCCGGGAGGTGTGCGAGGATCGCTTTCCCGCCGGAGTTGCAGTGCATGTGGACCCACGACCCCAGGATCGCGTCGATGTTGATGTCGTTCTCGCCGCCCCGGCCGTAGACGTACATCGCCTTCCCGCCCTCGTGGGTGATGAGCCACGCCATCTCGCCGGTCTCCTTCTCGAGGCGGTCGACGGCGAACATCCCCGGCTTGAAGACGTCCAGCTGCCCGCGAACGTACTGCCCGTAGTCGAAAAACCCCAGCCCGAGTCGGTACTCGCCGTCGTCTTTGACCACGAACCCCTGCTCGTGTAACGTCGTCAGGTGGCCGTGAACCGTGCTCTTGACGACGCCGAGGCCGTCGGCCAGTTCCGTGACCCCGGCGCCGTCGCGCTCCCGCAGGAGTTCGACAATGTGAAACAACGTCTCGTCGGATTTGATACCGTTCCCCGCGTCCGAGCGTTGCGCCATGCCCCCTGCAACGGACCGGATATTTATACTGGTATCGTGAGCGATTGCAGCGTCGCTACACCGTATTTGTTCGACGACATCGAACATCCGGCTCCTATAATTACATTTATATTGCTGTAATTGTTCGCCGGCCTCGACCCCGAGACGGCGGCCCGGTGGGGCAGCGGGGACGAAGGAACGTGATCCCCGGCAGCGTACCCGGGAGCGAACGAGCGCCGTTCGATGATAGCGAACGGAGAGAACACGTTCAGTCGGACGCGTCGGATCCGCGACCGGGGCCGGCCGCACGGAACCGGGTGCCGGGGTCGGCACCGATGTCACGGCTCCGGTCGATCCCGATAGCCACGCCGCCGACGAGGGAGGCCATTTCCGGGACGAACGCCGACGGTGCGACGGCGGGCGAAGGTCCTCGAACGACCGTTACATGGGCTGAACACGCGTGGACACCGAATACGTCCCGGCCCGGGTGGTCACTGCCGGTCGTTCGACCACGTCGAACAGGACGGTGGGAGCCGCCCACCGGAATATGAGAGCCACGGGGAAGAATTCCGGGTATGTTCAGACTGCTGATCGCGCTCGACGACCGGGTTCCGGCCGCCAACGCACAGGTCGACGCGGTCGAAGACGTGGTTTCGGTCGCGGACGAGAGGGAAGTGTGGGTCCTGCACGTTTTCGCGACCGGCCGGTACTCGTCTGCGGGAGCACGGACGGGACGGCGTGATCAGTCCTCGACGACGGACCCGAGGTTGCGCTCGAGGTCGTCGATGCTCTCGCGGATCGCGGCGACCTCCTCGGTCTGACGGCGGTTGGCCGCCGCGAGTTCGTCCACCTCGTCGGTGATCGTTTCGACGCCCGCGACGACGTCCTCGAGCATCGCCGAGACGTCGGCGGCGCTGGCGGCCTGGTCGTCGGTCGCCGCGGCGATCTGGTCCAGTTGCTCGGAGACGTCGGCGATTGCCGCCTGGATCCGTTGCTGGTTCTCGTTGACCGAGGTGATCTGGGCCTCGATGTCGGCGACGCTCTCGGTCGTCTGCTCGACGCTCTCGACGGTGGCCTCGGCGATGCTGGCGACGGATCCGACCAGTTCCTCGACGCGGTCGGCCTCGGCCTGTGACTCCCCGGCCAGTTCCTTGACCTCGTCGGCGACGACGGCAAAGCCCTCCCCGGCCTCGCCGGCACGGGCGGCCTCGATCGAGGCGTTCAGCGCCAGCATGTTTATTTGATCGGCCAGTTCGTCGATAGTCGCGACCACGTCGTCGATGGCCGCCACCCGCTCGGAGAGGTCGCCCGCGTCGTCGGCCATCGCCTCGCTGGCCCGCGTGAGTTCCTCGACGGTCTCGATCAGTTTCCGGGTGGATTCCTCGGACTCCGCGGCGAGGTCGGCCGTCTCCGAGCTCTGGTCGCTGATCGTCTCGACGCTGGCGGCGACCTCCTCGGTCGAAGCGCTGAACGTCTCCACCTCGCGCTCGACCGACGCGACGCGGTCGGCTTCCTCCCCGGCGACGCCGGCGATCCGGTCGACGTTCTCGGTCACCTGCGAGGAGGCGGTTTCGAGGTCCACGACCGACCCCTCCATGTCCTCCTGGACCTGCCGCTGGACGGCCTCCATCGACCGCCGCTGTTCCACGAGGTCGGTCACTCGATTGACGTACTCGAAGGCGCCGACGACTTCGCCGTCGACCCCCTTTAGCGGGACCCCCGTGGCCCTGACGTGCCACCGCGAGCCGTCGTCGTTCCCCCCGGAGCGAACCGTCGATTCCCGTATCGGTTCCTCGACCCGTGTGACCTTCTCGGCGAGCGTCTCCGTGACATCGTCGGTTCCGACGACGTCGTGGGCTGGTCGGCCCAGCGCCTCCTCGGCGGGGCGGCCGATGAACGATTCGTGTTCCTCGTTCCAGTGAGTCAGGCGCCCGTCATCGTCGACGACCATGGTCGGCTCCGGGAACTGCGCGACCAGGCGGTCGAACATGTGTTTCCAGTGGTCTCGCTCGGCACGCAGACGCTCTTCCGTCGTTTCCGCCTCCACGTTCGGCGCCAACGACGCCTGCTCGGCGCCTCGTGCTCGGTTCGCCATTTATCCAGTATCCCGCTGTCCCCTCGATAAAACTTGGCGTCCGATTCTCAATCGCTGATCCACGTTCAACGTCGACCGGGACCTGCAGACGAGCGCGACCGTCGCTGGCGCCGGCGCCGGACGGACAAACGTTTAGGTGCACCCGGTAGAGAGTCCCTCCATGGCACGCGAGTCCGACCTGGCAGCGGCGGCTGCCGATGCCGACGACCTTCCCGACCCCAGGGACGTCGTCGGGAGAGACGAGGAGATCCCCCTCGAAGAGCTGTTCAGCGAGTCGTTCGTCCGGGACCATACCGAGTTCCAGTCGCTGGACGAACTGGTGGTGGCCAGCCCCGCCGAAGCCGACTCCGCGGCGGAACTCGGGAAGGTCCCGGACGGCGCCTGGGACGAGTTCGTCGCCGAGACCACCGACTTCGACGACGAGGCGGAACTGGTCTTCGCCGCGATGGACCACTGGGTCGCCGACCAGCTCGGGCTCTGAGGCGGCCCCGACCACAATGGTTATGCGGGACCTGCGGTAAGTGCTGGCAACGATGCGCGGGACTGACCAGTCGGTGCTGATCGCCGGGGCTGGACCGACCGGGATGGCGACGGCGCTCGCACTGCACGCACGCGGCGTTCCGGCGGCGATCCTGGAGGCTGATTCGGCCGACCGCGACCGGTCCGGAAGCCGGGCCATCTACGTCCACGGGAGCACCCTCCGAACGCTCGAACGCAATCATCCGGGTCTCGGGACCGACCTCGTCGAGGAGGGGCTCGTCTGGCCGACCCGCCGGACCTGCTGGCGGGGCAAGGAAGTGTTCAGTCGGACCTACGACGACCCCGGCGGCGACGGGAAGTTCCCACACTTCACGAGCGTCCCGCAGGTCAGGACAGAGGCCTACATGCACGAGGCGCTGGACGAGGCGGGCGTCGAGGTCCACTGGGACGCCGGCGTCGAGCGCGTCGAGTCCCGCGAGGACGGGGTTCACGTCGAGACGGCCGACGGCCGCGAGTGGGAGACGCCGTACCTCGTCGGTGCCGACGGCGGCGGGTCGACCGTCCGCTCGGAGGTCGGCGCCGAGTTCGAGGGCGACCAGTCCGAGAACTCCTTCATCATCGCCGACGTCGACGAAGTCGAGGACGAGGACGACCGGTTGCCGCTCGAACGGCTCTTCCACTACGACGACCCGAGGGTCGGCGGCCGCAACGTCATGCTCGTCCCCTTCACCGGCGGGTGGCGCCTCGACATCCAGTGCATCGAGGGCGACGACCCCGACGAACTCTGCACCGAGGAGACCATGCGGGAGTTCACCGGCGCCGTCATGGGCGAGCAGTACGCCGACAGCGTCTCGTGGGTCTCCAGTTACAAGTTCCTGCAGGTGATGGCCGACAGGTTCATCGACGAACGTCGGCGGGTCCTTCTCGCCGGCGAGGCGGCCCACCTCCTGGCGCCCTTCGGGGCGCGCGGGATGAACTCCTGTGTCGCCGACGCCGACGAGGCCGCCTCCGCCATCGCCGTCGCGTACCGCGCTCGCACCGACGCCGTCGCCCGCGACGAGGTCGAACTCTACGCCGCGCGCCGCGAGAAGGCCGCCGAGTTCAACCTCGAGGCCGCCGGACAGGCCCTGGAGTACCTCCAGGGCGACAACCCCGCGACCGTCCTCCGCAAGGAGGCCGCCGCCTCGCTCGCCGACTACTTCGAACCCGCCGGCGAGTACCTCGACGACACCCCCTACGGCCCCCACGACAGCCCGCCCATCGTCTCCACCGGGAACTACTGACCGGTCCGTCTCTCGATATACCTTTTTGTCCGTTACGTTCGGATCCCGGTGGAGCGGGGGAGTCGATTCGGATCTGCCGCCCAAAATTAGCGCAAAACACTCGAAACCGTATTTAAGCCGATCTGACCGACCGCGGGAAATTTCGGCCCGGATAGACGGGAGCCCGGAGATAGCGAGCAAACACAGGTCCTGAACGGCTCTTCTGCCGTATCACCCCGTCGTCCGGAACGGATACCGATCCCACCCGAATACATTTTAATTCTGGTACGAAAGAGAAACTATCGTGATAGTAGTACGTAGTGGAATGGGACGTCACGGGGGACTCGTCGGGTCGAGGGAGAAGGCGTTCAGTTCCGCCGGTAATCGGTGTCGTTCGGTTCGGGGGGCGCGGCCGCCACCCAGTTGGTCTCGTCGAGGACCGTCCGGGAGACGAGCGCGGCCACCTCGCGGGCGGTCCCCTCGCGGTCGAACAGCGAGACGGTCCCGAGTTCCTCGCCGACGGTCTTTCCCACCTCCGTCGTCGGGCGGCCCGAGTCGCCGACGATGTCCTCGATCTCGCGGGTGAGGCGCTCGTCGAGTTCCTTGCGGGCGGGTTTCGAGAGCGCCTGCCCGGCCGGCAGGAGGTCGTAGGTGACGGCGTAACCCCCCTCGTAGCGCTCGACCGCGAAGAACGGCTCGGACTCCCGTTCGGCCCGGCGGTAGGCCTCGTCGCGGGCGGTCTCGTCCTCGTACACCGGGATGTCCGACGGCGTGTGCCCTGGGGTCACGCGACTCCCTACGGTCGTCGAACGTTTAAAATTCACAGTCGGCGGGGCGGGCGGCGCGACGGCGACCGTCGACGAGAACGGCGTCCCCTACACGGTGCCCGAGCCGGTCACGATCACCTACGAGGTGACCGACGCCGGCAACGCGACCGGCGGCGGCCCGGGTGGTTCCGGCGGCGCCGGTGAAGGGACCGAAGGCGGTTCGAACTGACGCGGTCGGAACCTCCGTCGCTTCTCATACTGCCGGCTGTAACTTCGTGAGGATATTCGCCGCTCCGGGGCGGCGAAATTCTTGACAGACTTACAGCCGGCAGTATCAGCAGTCTGATTGAGGCCGCTCAGAGGTCCCGCCAGGAGCGCGCGGGTTCCCAGTCGAGCAGGTCCCGCGCCTTGTCGACGCTGGTCAGTGACTCGTGCCCGTCCAGGTCCGCCTCGACCGCCCGCCGGGCGATGCTCGCCGTTCCGATCCTCCCGTTGCCGCCGGTGACGGCGACGCGCTCTATCGACATACCCCGCGTTCGGCGAACGGGCGAAAGCATCTACCGGAGAAGGAATTGACGTCCTCCAGACGACTGATACGGTCGGTCGTAACTGTGTGCCGGTATTTCACCGACCGGTTCGACGGAATCCGGAACTGATTCACAACCGCCCGTATGAACTCGCGGGGTTCCCCGCACCCGGGGTCGTTTCGAGCACGTTTGTCAGATGTTTTATAACGTTGGGGAGTCAACCGGCGAGCATGTGTGGACAGGTCCGCCGATCGAACGCGATTCCCGCCCGGCCTGAAGGCCGGGATCCCCTCGCTGACTAAGGATGGCAACCATCGAGCGACTGCGCGTCTACCCGGTCAAGGGGCTCGACGGGGTGGAACTCGACCGCGCGCGGATCCGCGAGGGGGGCACGCTCGAGTTCGACCGCGAGTTCGCCCTCTTCGACGCCGAAGACCGCGTCGTCAACGGCAAGTGGACCGACCGGGTCCACGAACTCGCCACCGAGTTCGACCCGGCGACGGCCACGCTCCGCGTCGAGACGCCCGCCGGCGAGCGGCAGTCGTTCGACCTCGGGAGCGAGGCCGGCCGCGAGACGGCGGGAGCGTGGTTCGGCGAGGACTTCGGCGGCGACCTGACCCTCGACCGCGACGGCGAGGTCGGCCACGTCGACCGCCCGGACATGGGGCCGTCGGTCATCAGCACCGCGACCTTGGAGGAGGTGGCCGCCTGGTTCGAGAGGATGAGCGTCGAGAGCGCCCGCCGGCGTCTGCGGGCCAACGTCGAGATATCGGGCGTCCCGGCGTTCTGGGAGGACCGCCTCGTCGGGAGCGGAGCCCCCGCCATCGAAACGGGGGGCGTGCGCATCGAGGGCGTGACTCCCTGTGCCCGGTGTGTCGTCCCCTCGCGGGACCCCGACACCGGCGACCCCCTGGAAGGGTTTCGCCAGCGCTTCCTCGAAAAGCGCCGCGAGACGTTTCCCGAGTGGGCCGAGGAGGACGCGTTCGACCACCTCTACTCGCTGATGGTCATCTCGCGCGTGACCGAGGGCCGCGGGGAGACGCTCCGGGTCGGCGACCCCGTGGAAGTCGTTCAGGGCTGATACACCCGACCGACTCATACGGTCGGTTGTACCGATTTACCGGTATTTTGCCGACCGGTTCGACGAAATCCGGAAACGATTTCCACTCCTCGGCGAGACGGTCGGCGCTCTCGGAAGCCTCGCGGTACGCGGCGGCCAGTTCGTCCTCATCGGGTCGGTCAGACTCGACTTCGACGACGGCGACGGTCACAACGACATCCGGACCACCGGCACTAGTATGCCCAGAGACGGTCGATCCGTGACTCGACCGCAGGGTATTGCTCGCGCAGTCTCTCGACGTCGCGCTCGCCGTCGACGTTGATCACGTGGATCTCGCCGCGGCGGCCGTCGTAGGCGTCCTGGAAGTCGTAGACGGCACCGACGACCTGGACGGAATCGGGGATCTCGTCGCTCTCGACGAGGAAGCCGACCTGTTCGTCGACGTTGTACTCGACGAGGTGATCGATGGCGGTCTCCCGGTTCAGGTCCTCGGGCAGGGCCGCGACGCCGGGTTCGACGTGGGGTTTCAACAGGTCGATGCACCGGGCGATCCCCGGGGGTTCCGATACCTCGCCGGCGAGGGCGTCGTAGGTCGCGGTGACGGCGCCACAGCCGGTGTGACCGACGACGACGGCTGTCTCGGTCCCGGTGTGTGCGACCGGGTAGAGGACGTCGCCCGAGACGACCTCTCCCGCGTCGGTGGTCTCGACGACGCGGTTGCCGATGTTGCCGGCCGTGAACACCTCGCCGGGGCGGTCGACCCCCCACATGTGGTCCTGGAGCACTCGCGAATCCGAGCAACAGACCGTGACTGCGTCCGGATGCTGGGCGGCGAGTAACCCCTCGAACTGCGAGTCGAACTCGGCGGCGTGGTCGGCGTTGCCCGCCAGCATGTCCCGGACAGTCTGGTTCATGCGGGAGGTTTCATACGGTCGGTTGTAATCAGTTCCGGATTCCGTCGAACCGGTCGGCGAAATACCGGTCGACCGGTACGATCGACCGTATCAGAGGTCGGCGTCGACGTGGTCGGCGGCCTTCAGCGCGAGCGCGGCGATGGTGAGCGTCGGGTTCATCGCCCCGCTCGTGACGAAGACGCTGCTGGACGCGACGGTGAGGTTTGCCACGTCGTGAGTCCGTAGTCGCGGGTTCACGACGCTCTCGTCGGGGTCCTCGCCCATGCGCGTGGTCCCCATGTGGTGGTAGGCCGGCCCCGTGTTCTCGGGGCCGACGACCCACTCGACGCCGGCGTCGAGGTGGTCGAACACCTGCGCCTGGAGGTCGTTGGCCTTCGCGAGCGTCCGTCTCGTCCGGTCGTCCAGCGACCACTGGATGTCGGGCACCGGGTTGCCGTGGTCGTCGGTGGTCGTCGGGTCCAGCGCGACGCGGTTGCGGGCGCGGGGGAGCTGGCCGACCAGCCCGCCCATCGCGAGATGCGTGCCGTACGCCTCCCGTAAGGAGTCGAGCAGGTCGTCGCCCCACTCGTCGGCGGTCAGCGCCATCTCGACCGGCGAGGGGCCGGCGTAGTTGAGAAATTCGAGTTTGATCGGGTCGACCTTCTCGAAGTCGTTGTCGTAGAACTGGTGGGACTCGCTGGTGTTGAACCCGACGTGGTTCTGCCGGGTGGCCCGGTCTGCCCGCCCGCCGGTCCCGGCGAAGAGGTGTTCCATGAAATACCGCCCCACCGCCCCCGAGGAGTTGGCCAGGCCGTCCGGGTGCTCGGCTGCCTTCGAGAGCAGGAGGAGGCGCGGCGTCTCAACGCCCCCGGCGGCGAGGACGAACTGGCGGGCCTCCTGGCGGTGTTCCTCGCCGTCCGGGGTGGTGTAGACGGCCGCGCCGACGCGCTCGCCGTCGTCGGTGGGTTCGAGGCGCTGGACCGGGACCGAATCGAGGACGCGCACGCCCTTGCTCTCGGCAGCTTCGATGGTAGCATCGGCGCTGTACTTCGCGCCCGAGGGACAGACCGGCTGGCAGGTCCCGTAGCCGACGCACTCGCTCCGGTCGTCACGGGGCTGGCTGTTGCGCGCGTTCGGGACCGAGTGCATCGCGATACCCGCCTCTTCGCAGGCCTCCGCGAACAGCGAGTCGCTGTACGAGGGCGAGAAGGCGGGCATCGGGAACGGCTCTTCGCGGGGCGGCGCGAACGGGTTGTCGGCGTCGCCAGCGACGCCCAGCGCCCGCTCGGCTTCCGAATAGTAGGGCCGCAAGTCCGCGTAGTCGATCGGCCAGTCGGCGCCCACGCCGTCCCGCGCCTGCCGCTCGAAGTCCGACTCGTGGAGGCGCATCACCATCCCCTGCCAGTGGAGCGTCGACCCGCCGACGCCCTTGACACGGGCGACGTTCAGCGGGTAGAACCGCTCGCCGCTGGCGGTGAAGGCGTCGCGCTCGCCGCCCACATTCCACACCGAGCGAGCGCCGTGCGCGGGCCGGATGGAACGCTCCATGCGTTCGCGACGGTCGGCGCGGTCGAAGCGCGGCCCCGCCTCGAGGACGACCACCTCGTGCCCGCGGTCGACGAGACGGCTCGCGACGAGCGCACCCGCCGGGCCCGCGCCGACGACGCAGACATCGACTCGCGGCGACGGCGTCCGGTCGGGGGTGCCGGTCCGCCCCCCGGAACCGGCCGCGGTCATCGGTCGGGCCTCCGCCGGTAGCTGTCGGTCCCGCCGGGGTGACCCTGCGGGTTCTCGATACCCACGAGTTCACCGCCCGTCGGGGAGCCGTACAGCGCGTAGAGCACCTCGTTGACGAAGTAGTAGCGCACCTGCTCGGCGGTCGTCCCCTCGGAGTCGGGTTCGGCCGTCTCCGCGCCCGTCCGCCGAAGCACCGTCTCGCTCTCGACCGGGTCCAGCGCCGCGAACCGCGCATCGAACGTGATGCGGGCCTCGGCGTCGAGGTCCGACAGCGCGTCGGCGGCACCGGCCCGGAAGTCGGGCCGGCGGGCGAGTTTCGTCGCCGCGTACGTCTCGACGAACCCCCCCACGTTCTCGACCTCGCTCGGGTAGACTGCGCGGGCCGTTCCCACCAGCGCCTCGACGATCGCTTCCGTACCTTCGCCCTCCCCGTTCGCCGCGTTCGAGTCCGCCTGGAACCCGTCCCGGGCCAGCGCGGCCGCCCCGGCGCCGCCGATGACACCCGCGCCTACCAGCGCGGCGACCGCATCTCGGCGGGTCAGCTTCATGGCCCGGGATTAGGCAAACCTAAACTTATGGGTTGCCATCGCGCCTCGTCGAGCCGAACGCGGCCGGCGCTCGAACGAACCGAGACACCGCGGCGCCCGTCGTCCGTTCGGTCGAACCGACAACGGGTATTCCTGTAACTTCTTTTCCGTCGTCTCCATTGGGGTTGATATGGCACGGATCGCAGTCACTGGAGCAGCGGGCAGCGTCGGGCGCGAGGCGCTCCGCGGCCTGGTCGACCACGACGTGACGGCGCTCACACACCGCGAACACGACGACATCGACGGCGAAGTCGTCGAGGTGACCGACCCCGACTCGATCGGTCCGGCGCTTTCCGGCCACGACGTCGTGGTCCACCTCGCGGGCAACCCCTCGCCCGAGGCCGAGTGGGACAGCGTCCTGCAGGTGAACATCGACGGGACTTACAACGTCTACGAGGCCGCCCTGGAGCACGACCTGGACAGGGTGGTTTTCGCGAGCACGAACCACGTCTCGCAGATGCACGGGATCGGCGACCGGACGCGGCCGGAGACGATGGCCGCCGACGCGCCGACCGTCCGCCCCGAGGACCCGACCCGGCCGGACTCGTACTACGCCGTCAGCAAGGTCAGCGGCGAGGCGCTGGGGAGTTACTACGCCGACCGCCACGGACTAGAGGTGGTCGACCTCCGGATCGGGTGGCTGCTCACCGCCGAGGAGCTCCGGGACCGCCAGGACGAGGACGACCCCGAGTTCGCCCGCTACGCGCGGGCCATGTGGCTCTCGCCCCGCGACTGTCAGGATGTCGTCAAAAAGGCCGCGACGGCCGACCTCCCGGAGAATCCCCTGACTGTGAACGCCGTCTCCCGCAACAGCGAGCGCTACCTCTCGATAACGGAGACGATGCGGGGCCTCGGCTACGAACCCCGGGACGACAGCGCGGCGGTCTGCGAGGACGTGTAGTCGGCCCGTGGCGGAGACCGCTCAGCGGCGGTCCGGGAAGTTGACCGAGTGGCGCAGCGTGCCGACGTCCTCGATTTCGACCTCGACGGTGTCGCCCTGGTCGAGCGGGCCGACGCCCTCGGGGGTGCCGGTGGCGATGACGTCGCCGGGTTCGAGGGTCATGTAGGTCGTTATCTCCTCGACCAGTTCGGGGACCGAGAAGATCATGTGGTCGATGGTGGCCGACTGCTTCGTCTCGCCGTTGACGCGCGTCTCGATGGTCGCGTCGTCGTCCAGGTGTTCGGGGGTGGCGATGACCGGGCCGAGCGGTGCGGCGTTATCGAAGGCCTTCCCGCGGACCCAGTTCTGTTCGACGCTCTGGTCGTCGCGGTTCGAGAGGTCACACAGCGGCGTGTAGCCCGCGATGACGTTCTCGGCCTCGCTGGCGTCGACGTGGCGGCACTGCTCGCCGATGACGACGCCGAGTTCGCCCTCGTAGTCGATCCGCTCCTTCCCGGCGGGGACGGTGACGGTGCTGTCGTGGCTGGCCACCGTGTTGGGCGGTTTCAGAAAGAGCAGGGGCCGGTCGGGTACCTCGTTGTCGAACTCGTCGGCGTGGTCGGCGTAGTTGCGGCCGACGCAGACGATCTTCGTGGGTTCGCAGGGCGGGAGGATGTCGACCTCCTCGGGGTCGAACGTCTCGTCGCCGAAGGCGATGCGTCCGTAGGGGCCGGCGGCGGCGGTGACGACCGCCTCGCCCTCGACGGTGGTCCACCGGCCGCCGCGCACGGTCCCGGCGGTGTCGCGAAAGCGGACGCGTCTCATGGCGTGTGCCACTCACCCCCGACGGATAAGCGTTTAGAAGCGGGCAGTTCGGGCGGTTCTCACCGGCCCCGGCGTCGGGGTGGCTCCCTGACCGAACGGCTTTTGCGGAACCGCCCAGTACGGCCGGGCGATGAAACTGCTCGTCGTCGGCGCCGGGGAGATGGGCACCTGGTTCGCTCGCACCGTCGCGCGCGAACTCGCCGACCCGCCCGAACTGGCCCTCGCCGACGCCGACGACGCGGTGGCCGACGCGGCCGCCGACGAACTCGACGGTCGCGTCGTCACGGCCGACGCCGACGAACGCTTCGACGTCGTCTGTCTCGCGGTCCCCATCCCCGCCGTCGATGACGCCGCCGAGACCTGGGGTGGCCGCGCCGACCGCGCCGTCCTCGACGTGACCGGCGTCATGGAACCCGCCGTCGCGGCCATGGCCGCGGCCGCCCCCGACACCGAACGGGTGAGCGTCCACCCGCTGTTCGCCGCCGACAGCGCCCCCGGGAACGTCGCCGTCGTCGCGGACGAACCGGGGCCCGTGACCGACCGGATCCGCGCGGCTATCGCCGCGGCCGGCAACGACTGTTTCGAGACGACCGCCGCCGAACACGACGAGGCCATGGAGACGGTCCAGGCGCGCGTCCACGCCGCCGTCCTCGCGTTCGGCCTCGCAGCCGAGGAGGTCTCCGAGCCGTTCCGGACCCCCGCCTCCGCCGCGATGTTCGACCTCCTGGACCAGGTAACCGGCAACGACCCCCGCGTCTACAGCGACATCCAGACCGCCTTCGAAGGGGCCGACGGCGTGGCCGGCGCCGCCCGCGAACTCGCAGACGCCGACGCCGAGGCGTTCGCCGACCTCTACCGGGAGGCCGGACGCGACCGATGAACGCCGACCAGCGCGAGGGGGTGCGCTCGAACGCCAAGTACCTCCGCAACGTCCGGCCGCTGGACCCCGAGGAGATATCGGAGTACGTCGAGGGCCAGCCCCACCCGGCCGCCGTCCGGCAGGTCCTCCGGGAATCCGCCGTGGAACTCGGCCTCGTTGAGCGCGACGACAGCCTGTTCGTCCCCGTCGAAGAGGGACCGGTCGCCGTGACCTTCGACGGCGTCGAGACGTTCCCCGAGCGGTACGGGCGCGTCCTGGAGGATCTGCTCGTCGAGCGCTACGGGGCGGGGTGGCCGGACGGCGAGAGCGGCCGGCGCATCCGCGAGCGGATCCGCGCGGTCAAGGCTGCCTACCTCCGCGGGGAGACCGTCGAGTACGACGAGGAGACGGCGCTGGCCTACGCCGTCTATCACCTGCCGGGCTATTACGCGGCCGCCCAGTGCGTCCTCGCGGAACTGGTCGCCGACCGGTTGCTCCCCCGGCGACTCCGGGTGCTCGACGTGGGGGCGGGCGTCGGCGGCCCCGCGCTCGGACTCTGTGACCTGCTCCCCGAGGACGCGCTGCTCGACTACCACGCCGTCGAACCGGGCGCCGGTGCCGACGTGCTCGAGGAGATGCTCCCGGAGACCGGCCGGAACGTTCACGCCACCATCCACCGGACGACGGCCGAAGCGTTCGACCCCACCGCCGACGGGTCCGGTTCCGGGGAGTTCGACCTGATCCTGTTCGCGAACGTCCTGAGCGAACTGGCCGACCCCGAGAGCGCCCTCAGGGAGTACGTCGACGCGCTCGCGACCGACGGGACCCTCGTCGCACTCGCGCCCGCCGACCGCAACACGGCAGTCGGGATGCGGGCGGTCGAGCGCGCAGTCACCGACCGGGGACCGTACGACGTCTACGCGCCGACGGTCAGGCTCTGGCCCGGCGAGACGCCCGCGGACGACTGCTGGTCGTTCGACGTGCGACCGGACCTTGCCGTCCCGGGCTTCCAGCGGCGACTCGACGCCGCCGTCGACGACCAGGGGTCACCATCCGACAGTCCGGACGGGACAGCACCCCGCGACGGCGAGTTCGTCAACGTCGACGTCCAGTACGCCTACAGCCTCCTGCGACGCGACGACCGGCGGCGGCACGACTTCGAACTCGACCCCGGCGGGGCGGCCCGCTTTGCGGACTCGGAGAGCCACGTCACGAACCGCGTCGATTGCTACGCGGCGAAGTTGAGCCACGACCTCGCCGACGGCGGGAACCCGCTTTTCCTGCTGGGCGACGGCAGCCAGCGGGTCTCGCACTTCGCCGTTCTCGCGAAGGAGACGGCGCTCAACGCCGACCTCGCGAGCGCGAGCTACGGCGAGGTGCTCGCTTTCGAGAACGTCCTCGTCCTCTGGAACGACGACGAAGAGGCGTTCAATCTCGTCGTCGACGACGAGACGGTAGTCGACCGCGTTCCGCCCTGATACGGATTATTGTAGCGATTTGCCGGTACACGCCGACCCCGGGGTCGGCGCTATCCGAAAATAATCTACAATAATCCGTATGATACGGTCGATCGTCAGTCATCTCCGTGATTCGCCGGACCGCCCGGCAGTCGAGCGGTGCGCTTTTGCCGTCACCCTCCCCAGAGGGGGTATGGACGAGCCGTCGATCCTCCTGACCAACGACGACGGCATCGAGAGCCCGGGTCTCCGCGCGGTGCGCGACGCTCTCGAGGACGTGGCCGAGGTGACCGTCGTCGCGCCGGCCGACGACAAAAGCGCCGTGGGGCGCTCGCTCTCCCACGAGGTCACGGTCCGCGACCACGAACTGGGCCATAGCATCGAGGGGACGCCCGCCGACTGCGTCGTCGCCGGCCTGGAATCGCTCGCGCCGGAGACGGACCTCGTCGTCGCGGGGTGTAACCGCGGGGCGAACCTCGGGGCGTACGTCCTGGGGCGCTCCGGTACGGTGTCGGCGGCCGTCGAGGCGACGTTCTTCGACGTGCCCGCCATCGCCGTCTCGATGTACGTCCCCGTCGCCGAGGACGTCGCTCACACGAACACCGAAGTCGACCGAGAGAGCTACGCGGAGGCCGCCCGGGCGACCCGGTATCTCGCCGAGCGCGCCGGCGGGGCGGGCGTCTTCGACCGCGCCGATTATCTCAACCTCAACGCGCCCATCGCCGAGTGGGGGCCCGCGGAGATGGTCGTCACCCACCCCTCGGAGGTGTACCTGATGACCGCCGAACGCGCCGGCGAGGACGTCGTCCTCCACGACCGCATCTGGGAACGCATGAAGACCGGCGACATTCCCGACCCGGAGGGGGCCGACCGCCGGACGGTCGTCGACGGAAACGTCAGCGTCTCGCCGCTGACTGCGCCGCACACGACGCGCCACCACGAGGCGCTTGACGACCTGGCCGGGGCGTACCGCGAGTGATCATACGGTCGGTTGTCAATCAGTTCCGGATTTCGTCGAACCGGTCGGCGAAATACCGGTAGATCGGTACAACCGACCGTATGAGTTGATCGAAAAAAGATACCGTGTGAATCGGTCTATGACACCTTCGTACTGTGGACGAGTAGACAACTCCTCCGCAGTGGCGTTTATCGCGCCGACGAAGGGTGACGGCGCTCAGCGCGATGGGCACTACCACGAAACCCGTCGTGGTGTCCAGCCTGGTGTCAGCTGAGTGCGGACTCGGACTCGTGACACTCGTGACCGGCCTCGTGATCTGGCTCTAATAGACCGGGGAAGACCGTATCCCCGCTATGGAGTATTCCCTCTTTGCTTCAGCGGAGCCACGTCAGTCCGCCAGCGAGTCGAGTTTCCGGACGATCTTCGCGTAGACGTCGGGGGCGCAGTACCAGCCCTCGTCGATCATCGCATCAATCACCGTTCGGGCATCGTCGACACTGATCGTGCCCTCGCTAGCGAGTTTCAGCACGAGATATGCCGTCCCTCGGGTTGTGATCCCCTCGGCCGCTGCAACGTCACGGCCATACGTCTCATCCATCACGGCCGAGGACAGCGACATCGGCGTCGCTGAGGTTGTTATTCTCCTGGAGGCGTGACAGTAGCGGGGTGGTCTCGACCGGCACAATAGCAAACCTGTCGGCGTTGACGCTGCGCTCGATACGACGGGCGTCCGGGTATCCCTGTTCGAGACCAGTTTCGATGACCTCCTCGTAGACACGTTCGGGAATGGCACACGACGTGTCGAGCTGCTGGACGAGCGCGAGACGGTCGACTTTCGCGAGGTAGATGAGCGGCGTGGCGTCGAAGACCCACATTCACAGCGCCTCGAGATCCGCATCGAGATGGTCGTCTGCCACCCAGGTGAGATCACGCTCTTTGGCGAGCTGCGCAAAGTCCCAGACGGACATCCCTGCCAGCTCAGCCGCCTTGCTAAACGTGACGGTACCTGCCGCAAGCTGGTCGAGAGCCCGTTCGCGGCGCCACTCCTCAAGCCCCTCGGAGAGGAGTTTCCGAACGGCCGTGCTCCGGTCGAGCTTCTCGTCTTCGAGATACGCCTCGAGTTCGGCCTCCAACTCATCGGGCACGCGTGTCGAGATCGTTCCCATACTGTTTACTTCGTATGCAATGTATACAAACGCTTCGGTGCTTCCGAGGGAGTGGCTCCGGTGTGCTGAAGCCCGTCTATGGTCAGTGAAGACACAGCACAAGCGGTCGTCGAGGGAATCGAGGCCGACGGCGGCGAAGCGATTGCTGTCCAAGCCGACGTGAGTGAGGCAAGCGACGTCGAGAGGCTGTTCGATGAAGCCGAAAGCGCGTTCGGCCAGCCAGACACCGTCGTCAACTGTGCCGGCACGACC
>PXRS01000078.1 GCA_003023785.1 Halobacteriales archaeon QS_5_68_33
GACCAACGCCGCGTGGTCGGTCATCACTCGCGACACGGTGTCGCCGGACCATAAACGGCCACCCTTTCCGGCGGGCGGCGCTGGCGGGCGCGAGTCAGCGGCGACGCGGCCGCGGCGGCCCGTCGCGGGCGAGCGTCGCGCGGACCTGTTCGGCGGCTTCGAGCGCGGCCCGGGCGCGCTCCCTGTCGGTGATCTCCGGACCGGTGGCCATACCTTACCGTTCGATCCGTACAAATAAGTGCTTCGTGAAGGCTCAAACGGGTGTTTGTGCCATCTCGGCCGGCACAACGCTTTTTTTCGACGGACAGGTAATCCGCGCATGCCGTCGCGTCCGTGGTTCACTACCGGATCCCGTCGGACGCGGTTCGTCGCCATCTCCGGCGCGCTGACGTACGTGACCGGCGTGCTCGCGCTCTCGCTCGACCGGTACGGGCTCGTCGGCCCGACTGCGGTCGTCGCCGGCCTGTTCGCGTTCGCGCTCTTTCGACTGTGGCAGGCGCGACAGAACCCCGCCGTTCTGCTGGTCGGCGACCCGTTCCAGCTCTATCTCGTCGCGTGGCCTGCGGTGTTCGCCGTCGCGGGGGTCGCCGGGGCGCTCGAACGGTACGTCCGGAACGCGGTCGACGAGCGAGACACAACAGAAAGCGCGGGATGAGCGTCCGCCGAGCGCCGCAGGCGCGAGGCGGTTCACGGGACCGAGCGAAGCGAGGTCCCGCTTTTTCGCCCACGGTTTTGTCCGAGGGGTTCCCGCAGCGCTCGGAGAGCGCGAGGAAACCCCTCGGGGAAAAAGGTGGGTCCTAGAAGAGGTCGGCGTGTCGCTGGGCGAGGTTGGCGTAGTCGCCGGAATTGAACGCCTCGAAGACCGCCTCGGGGTCGATCGCGGTCTCGGCCAGGGGCGTCACCGAGGCGGGCATCCCGCGGACGAACGACTCCTCGGGGACCTCGTAGCCCGGCGGGACGACCGTTCCCATGGCGACGATGCTGCCGGCGCCGATGGTCGCCTCGCTCACCGTGGAGTTGAACCCGACGAGAGCGCCGTCCCCGACGGTGGCGTCGTTGAGGACGGCGCCGTGGCCGACCATGGCTTTCTCGCCGACCGTGGCGGCGTGGAGCGTGGCGTTGTCGCCGATGGCCGACTCGCGGCCGACGACGACCGGCCCGACGTCGCCCCTGAGCACCGCTCCCGGCCAGACGTTGGCGTTGGCCGCCACCGCGACGTCGCCCACCAGCGTCGCCTCGTGGCTGACGTGCGCGTAGCCGTGAACGTCCGGCGTCGCGCCCTCGAACCCGTACTCGCGACTGTCCATACCACATCGGGGGCCTGCCGGACCAAAACTCATGCGACTCGTTCACAGGCGTCCGGACGCCCGGTCGTATCGCTCGTACGGTCGGCTGTAGCGATCCACCGGTGTCGCTCACCGGTAAATGCTCGTGATAGACGCTATCAGACCGTCGGGCCGTCGGCGTCTTCGTCGGCGGCCTCGCGCCAGGAGCGGGCGGGTTCCCACCCGAGGAGGTCGGCGGCCTTCGCGTTGGAGATGGACGAGTCGTCGCCCGAGAGGTCACAGGGCTCGGGCACCTCGCCGAACTGCTCCGCGAAGAGGTCGGTCGTCGGGCGGCCGGCGTAGTTTTCGTCGGCGACTGCGAAGACCGCCTCGTGGCCCTCGATGTCGGCCGAAAGCGCCGCGGCGACGATGCTCGCGATGTCGCGGACGTCGATGTAGCTCCAGAAGTTGCCCACGCCCTCGGCGGGGGGTTCGTTGTCGAGACAGACGTACTCGCCGGGGTACTGGATCCACGAGGGCCGGACCGAGACGACGGGGACGCCGTCCCGGCGGGTGACCATCTTCGCGACGGCCTCGCCGGCCTCCTTCGAGACGCCGTAGGGGTCCTCGGGCCGGAGCGGGTGGTCCTCGTCGATGGGGAGGTAATCCGGCGGCGGCGTTTCCGCGGCGAAGGGGAATCCCATCGCGCTCTCGGAGGAGGCCCAGACGACCTTCGCGCCGGCCCGCCCGGCCGCGTCGAGGACGTTGTACGTCGAGAGGACGTTGTTCTCGAAGACCTCGCCGCCGGCGTGGTTCAGCGGGTCGGGGATGGCGCCCCAGTGGACGACCGAGTCGGGACCGAACTCCGCGACGAGGTCGAACACCCGGCCCCCCTCCGTCAGGTCGGTCGTCCGGACGTCGACGTTCCCGCGCTCGCTCTCGGTGAACTGCTGGTCGACGCACACGACGTCGTGTCCGTCGCTCGCGAGCCGGTCGACGATCCACCTGCCGGAGCCACCGAGCCCGCCGGTGACCAGAACGCGTGACATGCCCGCAAGTACGGAACCGAGGCGTAAAAACCCGGAGAAAGCGGCCATCACGGAAGTTCCGTGACCGTGCGACGGGCGCCGTGCTCCGGCCCGGGGTCGCTAGACCGGCACGAGGACCACGGGGACCGACCGCGATTCGAGGACGGCCTCGGTCGTGCTCGGAATGGTGAGGCTCTCGACGGGACCGTGTTCGACGTTGCCCATGACGGCGTACACGAACTCCCGGTCCGTGTCGGTGAGCGCGTCGAGCAACCGTTTCCGCTTTGAGACGTTCTCGCGGTCGGAGTACGTCTCGGGACCGGAGACGTGTACCTCGTAGGACACTTCCGGGGCCGTCCGGTCGATCACGGTCGCGACCTCCTCGCGGATCGCCGCGTCGGACTCGTCGCTGTGTTCCTCGACGTGGAAGACGAACAGGTCGTCGCCGCCGGCCGCCGCGCGCCCGGCCGCGAACGCGAGAACCTCCTCGCGCGTCCCGTCGTCGCCGTACGCGACGAAGATCGTTCCCATGCCGCCACGTTCTCCCGCCCCCTTCTTGAGTTCGTCGGCGGTTCGCAGGAAGGCTTTTGTGAGCGGCCCCGCCAACTGTGCCAATCGAGCGACCGTCGCCGCGAGAACCGACCCCTCCCGTGACTACCGCGTCGTCACTTCACAGCCGTCCCCGGTGACGATGACGGTGTGTTCCTTCTGGCTGACGAGACGGCCGTCCTCCTCCTTGAGGACGGGATAGCCGTGGACGATGTCCTGGCGCTGGAGGCGGCGCAGTGCCATCTCGGGACGGGACCCGTCGAGCCAGCGGGTCGCGAACGGCAGCGTGCGGAACTCCTCGGTGATCTGGTCGAGCGCCTGCCGGGCGGCGCGGTTGCGGACCGTCCCCTCGCGTTCCAGCGCGTAGATCTCCTCCCGGGAGCCCTCGCTGACCTTGCCGGTGCCGTCGGTGGCGAACGGTTCGATGGCGACGACGTCGCCGACGTCGAGTTCGGTCCCCTGAGACACCTCGCGGTTCGGGATGTTCGGGGAGACGTGCTGGTCCCAGTGGCCGAGGCCGTGGCCGGTGAGGTTGACCACCGGGTTGTAGCCGTAGCCGTCGATGGCCGACTCGATGGCGGCGCCGATTTCGCCGGTGTGGACGCCCGCCTCGACGGTATCGACGGCCGCGTCCAGGGCGTCCTCCGCGGCCGCGAGCAAGTCGTCGTTGCCGGTGAAGTCGACGGTGATGGCGGTGTCTGCGAGCCAGCCGTCGATGTGGACGCCGATGTCCAGTTTTACCATCTCCTCGCCGATGGTGCGGTCATCGTCGATGCCCGCCGCGCCGTGGGCCGCCTCGTGGTCGACGCTGATGTTCAGCGGGAACGCCGAGTTCCCGCCCAGTTCGTCGATGCGCTCCTCGACCCACTCGGTCAACTCCAGGTAGTTCGTCCCGACCTCGACGCG
Source organism: Halobacteriales archaeon QS_5_68_33 (assembly GCA_003023785.1). Lineage (GTDB taxonomy): Archaea > Halobacteriota > Halobacteria > Halobacteriales > Haloarculaceae > QS-5-68-33. The sequence continues at coordinate 3,749 of PXRS01000078.1, forward strand.
CTCTGCTGCCTCGTCGCGCACCTGCGCGAGGATGTCGCCCGCCTCGCGACAGTTCTCGTACTGCTCCGCCCGGAGGTCCACGTCGCTCATGACCCGGGATTCGCGCTGCCCGCTGAAAGCGTTTCCGTGTCGGTGTCCCCCGTGCGACGCGCTTTTGATGTAAACCACGTCCGCTGCACGACGGAACCCCCCGCGACTCGCGAAAAGCGGCATGCCTTTAGGTGCGAATCAGCAAATCCAACGCATGGACTACGAGTACGACAGGGTCGAGGTGCCGACTGACGGAACGCCGGTCGAAGTCATCGACGAGGAGGCCGACGAACTCGACGTTCCCGAGGACCCGATCGTCCCGATCATCCACGGGGACGGCGTCGGGACGGACGTCGGGCCGACCGCCCAGCGCGTCCTCGACGCGGCGGCCGAGGCGACCGGTCACGAGGTCGCCTGGATGCGCGTGTTCGCCGGCGAGTCCGGCCGGGAACAGTACGACGAAAACCTCCCGGACGACACCGTCAACGCCATCGACGAGTTCCACGTCGCGATCAAGGGCCCGCTGACGACGCCCGTCGGCGCCGGCTACCGCTCGCTGAACGTCGCGCTGCGACAGACGCTCGACTTCTACGCCAACGTCCGCCCGACGTTCCATCTGGACGGCGTCCCCTCGCCCGTCTCGGAGCCGGGCCAGATGGATCTGGTGACCTTCCGGGAGAACACCGAGGACGTCTACGCCGGCATCGAGTGGGAGGCCGGCACCGACGAGGTCGAACAGGTCCGGGAGTTCGTCGAGGACGAGATGGGTTTCGACGAGACCATCCACGACGGTCCCGTCGGCATCGGCGTCAAGCCCATCTCCGAGTACGGCTCGAAGCGGCTCATCCGCCGCGCCATCGACTACGCCCTCGAACACGACCGCGACTCCGTTACCCTCGTGCACAAGGGCAACATCATGAAGTTCACCGAGGGCGCGTTCGCCGACTGGGGCTACGAGGTCGCGAAAGAGGAGTACGGCGACGAGGTCATCACCGAGGACACCCTCTGGGAGGAACGCGACGGCGAACAGCCCGACGACGCCGTCGTCATCGACGACCGCATCGCCGACAACATGCTCCAGCAGGTCCTCACCCGCACCGACCAGTACGACGTCATGGCGACGATGAACCTGAACGGCGATTACATCAGCGACGCCTGTGGCGCCCAGATCGGCGGGCTGGGCGTCGCGCCCGGCGCCAACTTCGGTGACGCCCGCTGCCTGGCCGAACCCGTCCACGGGTCGGCACCCAAGTACGCCGGCCAGGACAAGGTCAACCCGACCGCGATGATCCTCTCGGGCCGGATCATGCTCGAGTACCTCGGCTGGACCGACGCCGCTGACCTCGTCCGCGACGCCGTCGAAGCACAGATCGTCTCCGGCGAGGTCACTTACGACATCGAGCGCAACCGCGAGGACGCCACGCGCATCGGCACCAGCGAGTTCGCCGACGGCGTCGTCGACCACATCGAAGACCTGGCCTGATACGGTCGGTTGAACTGTTTACCGATGATTCGCCGGGCGGTCCGGCGAATCACGTCCGGGTGGCTGCTCGTCGGCCCGCAGGCCCGCAAACTTGCCCGCCGATTCGCCGCCACCCTCGAACCTTTGTGTCCGGGTCCGGTGGGTCGACGCATGAGACGCTCACCGCAGGCGCTGGCGGCCGCGGTCGACGACCCCGGCTATCCGGCCCGTTACGGAACCGATCCCGACGTCTCCCGGAAGGCGCTCGAGGCGGCGCTCGACGACGCGACCGACCGTGTCGGCGACAACCTCGATACGTTTTACGACCGCTTTCCCGAGCCCGCCAGCGACGACCTCGTCTACGGGGCGACGAGCAACGCCGACGGCTGGACGACCTCGTTCTGGACGGGGCTGTGCTGGCTGGCGGGCGAGGTCACCGGACAGCGGCGGTTCCACGACGCCGCGAGCGCGCAAGTCGGAACGTTCCGCCGCCGCCTGGAGACGGGCGAAACCGACACCCACGACCTGGGGTTTCTCTACTCGCTGTCGACGGTCGCCGACCGCCGCCTGACCGGCCGCGAGCCCTCCCGCGTGGCGGCGGTCCGGGCGGCCGACCTGCTCGCCGACCGGTTTCACCCGGCGCCGGGGCTGATCCAGGCGTGGGGGTCGACCGACGACCCCGAGGCGTGGGAACACGGCCGGATGATCGTCGACACGATGATGAACCTCCCCCTGCTGTTCTGGGCGAGCGAAGCGACCGGCGACCCCCGCTACGCCGACATCGCGGGGACCCACGCGCGGACGAACGCCGCCCACGTCGTCCGCCCCGACGGGTCGACGTTCCACACCTTCGCCTGCGACGCCGAGACGGGCGAGCCCCTCGGCGGGGAGACCCACCAGGGCTGTGCCGACGACTCCTGCTGGGCGCGCGGGCAGGCCTGGGCCATCTACGGCTACGCGCTCGCCGCCGACTACGCGGGCGAGCCGGCCTACGCCGACCTCGCGGCGAAGCTCGCGAACTACTACCTCTCGCACGTCGCGGACGACCACGTCCCGCGGTGGGACTTCGACGCGCCCGCGGACGACACGGTCCGTGACAGTTCGGCGGCGGCCATCGCGGCCTGCGGGTTCGCGCACCTCGCGCGGGTCCTCCCGGCGGCCGACGAGCGCGCCGGAGAGTACAGAAACGCGGCGCTCGCGACGCTCGGGTCGCTGACCGACGACTACCGGGCGGGGTCGGACTCGAACGGCCTGCTGACCGACGGCGCCTACAACCGCCCGAAGGGCAACTACGACGAGTGTACGATCTGGGGCGATTACTTCTACACCGAGGGGCTGGTCCGGGCGACGCGGGCGGCCTGGGAGCCGTACTGGTGAGCGGGCGGGCGCGGCCGCGGGCACTCGCCGCGTCGGCCGGCGGCGCGAGTCAGTTCGCGTCGGTCCGGACGAAAAAGACCGCCTGGTTCCCGGTAGTCCGCAGGCGGTACGTCTCGGCCCGGTAGCCGTCCAGTTCGCTCTCCAAGCGGTTCTCCATGGTCGGCGGGACGATGACGACGGTCGGCTGCTGGTCCTCGACGGTCCGGACGGCCCCCTCGACGGTCACCGTACACGCCCCCTCGGCGTCGTGTTTCCCGACGTACCACTGCAGCGGGAGGGTGTCCGAGATGGAGGTACACCGGGGTTCGATGCCCGCGTTCCGCGGATTCAGGACTGTCTCGCCCTCGGCGTCGGTCCGCGTCCGGACGTAGCTACCGCTCACGAACAGGACGTCGGCGTTCCCGTCGTCGGTGTCGGCCGTCTCAAGGGCGTCCATGGCCGACCGGAAATCGTCGGCCGGCTGGGCGAACTGCACGAGTTCGTTGTCGTCGCTGGTCGCGTTCGTGTAGACGCCCCCGCCCAGCGCCAGCGCCAGCTGGCCGACGACGAGAAAGAGGACGAACACCGAGATGCCGAAACGGAGGGCGTCGCCGTGGAGCGCGTCGCGGGCCCACCGGACGACCATCGCCAGGCCGACGCCCGCCGGGATGGTGAGCGGGACGAGGGCATTGACCATGATCCACGCGCCGAAGATGTCGGTCCCGAGCGGGTAGCCGACGACGGAGACGAACCCCCAGTAGCCGGCGAAGAGGACGAGCATCCGCGAGCGAGCGCGGGTGTAGCGCTCGGCGAGGAACCCGGCCACCGAGAGCACCATCAGCGGGAGGGCATACTGGCCGAGCGCCCGGAGCGACCGGCCGAGGTAGGTGAGATACTCATCGACGACCGAGTCGTAGCGGTTGCCGTGGTCGGTGCTGCCGCCGAACCAGTAACCGTAGCCGTTGGCGATGTCGTCGACGGTCCGGGCGAGCACGTCGGGGAACCGCGCCGGGTTGGTCAGGCCCTGCCAGAGGCCGACCGCCCCCGGGTCGGGCGAGCGCGGCGCGTAGAAGAACAGCACGATGCCGAAAAAGACGGCCGCCCCGAGCAGGACGTGCCCGACGTAGCGGTCGAGGTGCGCGCGGTGTCCCGCCAGCGCATCGCGGTCGGGCACCCGCGCCAGCAGCCAGTCGACGCCCGCCTCGTCGGCCCCGGTCCGGAAGAGTCTGTGGTCGACGACGAGCGCCGTGGCCCCCAGCCAGCACAGCAGGTAGACGGCGGCGTTCTCCTTGGCGGCGAACGCCAGCGCGACGAACGCCACGCCGAGGTGGGCATATCGCGCCGACCGGGTGTCGAGCGCCCGGACGAACAGCCCGAACGCGACGAACGCGAACCCCGCCACCAGGAGCGTGCTCCGGAAAAACCGCGAGTAGTAGAGCAGGACCGGGTTGACGGCGAGGAAGGCGGCGACGCCGAGGGTCTCGTCGTCCCGGAGGTGGTCGCGAAAGAGCAGGGCGGCCAGCGGGAGGGCGGCGCCGACCAGCGCGACGAACAGGCGCAGCGTGAAGTCGTTGGCGCCGAAGACTCCGAAGACGACGCGGTTGACGTGCTGGACCAGCGGGCCGTGGATGATGAAGCGGTATTCGAACTGCCCGGACTCGAGGAAGTGCAGCGTCCACCAGCCGACGCGGCCCTCGTCGAAGTGGGAGACGCGGGCCCCGAGGAAGACGAGGCGGGCAAGCAACGCCACGGCGGCGACGGCGAGGACGCGCCGGGTCAGCGAGTCCAGCCGGTCGACTCCGGGGAGGTCGGCGAGCGCGTCGCGGGGAGCGCCGGACATACCCGCCGTGTAACTCCCTCACCGCTTGAACGCTTGGGTTTCGGTCGGCGGGTGATTCCCGGTCACAAGAGACCATCTTTTTCCCGCTCGGGTATCCTCGCTCGCTCCGCTCGCTGCGGGTTACCACTCGCGGCAAAAACATGGGTGAAAAAGGCCGAACCCTCGCTTCGCTCGGGTTCGGTGAACCGCGCCTCGCTGTGCTCGGCGCGGACGCTGGTGAGAACTACTATCGAAGAATGAACGCTTCCCCGACGGGTACTGGTCGGCTTTATGTCCGCGCGACGACCCACAGGGCCGCGAGGCCGCCGACGAGGACGGCGAACCAGTAGCTCGCCAGGCGGTAGACGGTGGCGACGGCGTAGCCTGTCGCCGAGGAGAAACCCGCGAGCACGCCCAGGAGTGCGACCAGCGCGGCGGTCACCCCGCCGAGGCCGCCGGGCGAGGGCGTCAGCCCCGCGAGCGTGCTCGCCGGAACGATGAAAAAGACGAGCAGCAGTCCGATGGGTTCGCCGACGGTCAGCGCGGCGAAGTAGAGGGGAAGCGCGAAGAACAGCCAGCCGACGTAGGAGTAAATAAGGGCGTGCGTGAGCGCCTGCGGGTCGGCGGCGATACGCTCGAACGCCTCGTTGAGTTCGCGGAGGCGCCGCCGAACCCCCTCGACGCTGAAAAAGCGGGTCCGGCGGACGACGGGCGCGACGAGTCGGACGACGAGGCGGCCGAGACGCTTGCGGACTCGCCAGCCGGCGGCCGCGCCGGCGGGGACGCCCACCGCGAAGACGACCAGGGCGACGGCCACGCCGCGCACCTCGTCGGGTAGGGTCGTCCGGACCAGCAGGACGCCCATGCCGACGGCGGCAAAGGTGAAGAAGGGCAGGAGGTTGAGCAGGTCGGCGGTGACGACGGAGGCCAGCGAGTCCTCGTAACTGGCGTCGGTGTCCCGGGCGAGGACGTACGCGATGAACGGTTCGCCGCCGGCCTGGCCGAGGGGGGTGACGTAGTTGGCGAACGTCGCCGCGTAGTAGGTGACCACGAGTTTCCGGAACCTGACGGGGATGCCGACGACGCCCAGCACCACCTGCCAGGCCTTCGCCCACGAGACCAGCCCCACCGCGGTCGAGGCACAGCCCGCGGCCAGCCACAGCGGGTCGGCGTCGGCCAGTTCCGCGCGGATCTCCTCGATCCCGATGCCGACCGCGAGCAGGGAGAGGATGATGCCCGCGACGATGAACCCAGCGACCGTCTTGACCAGCGTCCGGCGGTCGAGGAGTCCCAGTGCTCCGTCCGACACGGTCACTCGAGATAGCCCAGGTCCTGCAGGCGGTCCTTCGCCTCGTCGCCCATGTCCTCCAGAACGTCCTCGTCGTCGAGGTCGTCCCACTCGCCGTCGGTCTCGCCCTCGAAGACGGTCAGCGCGCTTTCGACCGCACCGACTGCCGCGGCGTCGTCGCCCGGATCGGCGTCTCGCGACTCCGTCGATCGACTGCCCGAGGCGCGTCGCGCCTCGCTCCCGGCGAGGTTCTCGGTCTCGTCGGGGTCCCTGTCCAGGCGGTAGGCCTCGTCGGGGATGCGCTCGTTGCGAATGAACTTCGCGTCGGTGCGGCGGGCGGCCCGCATCCGCGAGTAGAAGCGCGACTCCGTATCGAGGGTGATCCGGGCGTTTTTCGCCTTGCTCTCCAGCTGGCGCAACTCGACGACCGGGCGGTGGTAGTCGACGAAGGCGACGTCGTCGAGGTCGCCCTCGGCGTGGGCCGAGAGGCGCGTGCGGTCCGGTCCGGACGTGTTCGCGAAGTCGCGGTAGTCGGCCGAGAGCAGCGACCGCGCGGGGTCGAAGGGTTCGGCGCTCGCGCCGTCCGCGCCGGCGCCCGACAGTGCCTCGACCCCCGTGTAGTCCAGCACCGTGTGATAGAGGTCCTGGAGTTCGACCTGGGTCTCGGCGTCGCGCTCGCCGGCGTCTATCCCGGGCGCCTTGACCAGCAGGGGGACGGTGACCAGCGGGTCGTAGACGCAGAACTCGTGGCCGTAGAGGTCGTGTTCGCCGTGGAGTTCGCCGTGGTCGGCACAGACGACGACCATCGTCTCCGCCCAGCGGTCGGTCTCCTTGAGCCAGTCGAACAGGCGCCCGAGGTGGTGGTCGAGGTATGCGATCTCGGCGTCGTATAGCGACCGGATGTCGTCCCACTCCTCGTCGTCAATGTCGCGGGCGCCGGAGTTGAACTCCTTGGAGTTCTGGCAGACCTCGGTGGAGTCGACGCCGGGGGCGAACTCCGCGGCGAACTCCTCGGGCGGGTGGTAGGGGAGATGCGCGTCCATCAGGTTGACGAACGAGAACCACTCCCGGTCGTCGGACTCGGCGTCGTCGACGAAGCCCCGGACGCGGTCGACGATGGCGGGGGTCTTGGAGTCGCCGCCCTCGCCCCTGGCGAAGTACTCGTGGGCGGTGTTGCCGAGTTCGACGAGGCCGTCGGCGAGTTTCCGGAGGCGGGGGTCGTCGTTCATGACCTTCCAGGCCCGCGCGAGGGGGCCCGACAGGAAGTCGCCGGGCATCACCTGGAAGAAGTTGTCCTGGTCATCGAAGCCGTCGGTGAGGTTCGTGTAGGGGGTGATCCAGGCGTTCGAGGAGTAACAGGCGGTGGCGTACCCCGCGGCCGAGAGGGACTCGGCGAGCGTCGTGACGCCCTCCAGGTAGGGGTTCTCCTGGGTCGCCTCGTGCTGGGAGGGGTACAGGCCGGTAAAGAGGGAGGCGTGAACCGGCAGCGTCCACGGCGCGGGCGCGACGGCCTCCTCGAAGACGGTCGCCTCGTCGGCGAACGCTTCGAGGTTGGGCGTCGTCGGCCGGTCGTAGCTGTAGACCGAGAGGTTGCGTTTCCGGACCGTGTCCATCACCACGAAGAGGACGTTCGCCGGCCCGTCGGAATCGCTCATGGAGGGTACGAGGGCGGGGCACGGAATTAAACTCCGTGATTCCGCGATCCCCGGGCGGTCGGAACCGGCCGGGACAGTGTCGACAGTTTGAAGTACAGCAGTACGCTCATTACGTCGGCACGCAAAGTACACGACATGCCGGTGAGCATCGACGATTTCGAGTCCGGTGAACTCCCGGAGGGACCGAGCGTTCCCCAGCAGGTCGTCACGTTCCTCCACAAACACCGAGACACGGCGTTCACCCGTTCGGAGATCGCGGCCGGAATCGACGAAGACCCGAACACGGTCGGGACCGCGCTCTCCCGGTTGAAAGACCGTGACCTCGTCCGCCACAGGGGGGAGTACTGGGCGATCGCTGATGACGAAAAGCGGGTCGCCGCCGCCTATGACCTGCATGCCGCGAGCGAACGCCTCAACGAGGACGACGGCAGGATCGACGCCGAGGAGTGGGAGGCAGTCGCGCCCGAAGACCCGCATCCGAGCGAACAAGAACCGGGCGAGGGCTGACCGATGCAACCCGAACGCGGTGATGTCGTGCGGAGCGTGGACCCGTTCAAACTCGGCGAGAATCGACAGCGGCCGTGGCTCATCGTGAACAACAACGCCCACCCGTTCGGTGACGAGCAGTACGTCGCCGTCGCCGTCTCCACCAGGGAGTACGACGATTCTATCGCCCTCGCCGACGACATCTGGCAGGTGGGCGGCGTCCCCCGGGAGTCGTACGTTTCGCCCTGGGCGGTTCACTCGCCCAGGATCGAGGACCTCGTCGCGTGGCAAGGACGTGTCACGGACGCGTTCGTCGGCCGCGTCGTCGATTCGCTTGAAGGGTATCTCCGGTAGGTCCGACCGGGATCGAACGCGACGTCTCCGGGAGCGTTTAGTGCCGGTGCCGCGACGTCCCGGGCATGCCACGCGCGAGGCGGGGGGACAGCGGATGAGCGAAGGGTCGACTGCGGAGGACCG
>PXRS01000079.1 GCA_003023785.1 Halobacteriales archaeon QS_5_68_33
GCTGGATTTGCTGTCTATCGTCGGCTTCTTCGGAATCTTCGGTGGGTTCGTTCTGCTAAAACGCGATGCAATTCGGGAGGAACTCTCTATCCCGGAGTGGGTGGATTTGCAAACGTACAGCGAACGATAGGGTGAGGACTTCACGACATAATAATACGCTCACGCTACTAAAGAAGCGGACTGGAATTGGGTAGATAGCCGCTCAGTCCGGGGTAATGCTGATTTTCTGAGTGACAACTCTACCGATAATCTCCGAACGCTCATCCCGACCAGTCGTAACTCGGCTCGAATCGGGTCGAAATCTGCCCTCTCAACGGTTCATCCGCCTCTTCTGAACTTAGGTTATTGCTCATCGGGATGAGCGTTACCGGTATTTCGCCGACCGGTTCGACGACATCCGGAACTGATTACGACCGACCGTACGAACGAGGAGATCGACCAGCAACCACATCGGATTCACATCACTTATATCGGGCCGCGTTGGCCGTTCTCACATGGATCTCAGGACGTACTTCGACGAGTTCACGGCGAAGGACTGGCCGAAACCGGATGCGGGCACGGTCAGGTTCGCGATGGTGGGGCTGGACGACAACCGTCGTCAGTTCCTCGACGGAGAAGGCACAGGACGTCGCCGACCGGCACGAGGCCACCGACCACGCGCTGACCTACGACGAGTTCCAGGACGGCGCCGCCACGGAGGCCTACGACGCGGTCTATATCGGGACGCCGAACGCCCTGCACCTGCCCCACGTCGAGACGGCCGCCGAGCACGACAAGGCGGTCCTCTGTGAGAAGCCCATCGAGGCCACCGTCGAGCGCGCCGAGGCGCTCGTCGAGGCCGCGAGCGACATCACCCTCGCCGTCGAGTACCGGATGCACGTCCAGCCCGCAGTGCGGATGATGCGCGAACTCGTCGCGGACGGGTTCATCGGCGACGTCGCGCACGTCCACGGCAGCATGTCCCAGCGGCTCATGGAGATGAACCCGGACCCCGACCAGTGGCGGCTCGACCCCGACCTGGCGGGGCCGGGCGGGTCGGTCACGGACCTGGGTGTCTACTCGATCAACACGACCCGGTACGTCCTGGGGGAGGACCCGCTGGCCGTCTCGGGCGCGACCTGGAGCGGGACCGAGGCGTTCACCTCCATCCCCGACGAGCGGGCCGCCTTCACCGTGGAGTTCCCCGATGGCGTCCTCGCGTCCTGCTCGGCGAGCCAGAACGCCCACCGCGCGAGCAACCTCCGGGTCATCGGGACCGACGGCGAACTCCTGCTGGAAGACGCGTTTCTCGGCGGCGAACGCGAACTGACGGTCACACGCGGCGAGACGACCATCACCACCGAGTTCGACCAGATCCGCGAGACCAGACGCTCCCTGGAGCACTTCGGCGACCACCTCCTCACGGGCACGCCCGTCGAGCGGGATGGTCACCACGCGACGCTCTGAAACCGCCAGACCTGTTGGTCTCGACGCCCAGGAACGGGCATGCAGACCCCTCGCGCGCTCCTCGCCCTCTCGCTTCTCGTCGTCCTGGCGGGGTGTGCGGGCCTCGGCCCCGAGGTGTCCACGAGCGGGTCGGACGGGGGAGCGGGTGCCGCTTCGCCGGCACCGGGCGTGACACCCGGAGGGACCACCTACGAGGTGACCGTCGTCACCGTCGTCGACGGCGATACGCTCGATATCCGCTACGCCAACGGGTCGACCGACAGGGTCAGGCTGCTCGGCGTCGACACCCCCGAGGTCCACGCCGAAAACGACCCCGCCGAGTTCGAGGGCGTCCCCGACACCGAGGCCGGGTGGGCGTGTCTCCGCTCTGCCGGCGAGGACGCGACCGCCGCCGTCCGGGGGCAGGTGGCCGACCGCGAGGTGACGGTCGTGCTCGACCCGGTCTCGGACGGTCGGGGCGATTACGGGCGCCTGCTCGCGTACGTCCACGTCAACGGGACGGACCTCAACCGCTGGCTCCTGGCCGAGGGCCACGCCCGCGTCTACGACTCGACGTTTTCCCGCTCCGAGGACTACGACGCCGTGGAATCCGAGACGCAGGACGCCGGGACCGGCGTCTGGACCTGTCGGTCGCCCGGAGACGACGGAGGGGGTAGTGGAGTCGACACTACGGCCTCCGAAACCGGGCTCGCAGTCGCGACGATTCACTACGACGCCGCGGGCAACGACAACGAGAACCCCAACGACGAGTACGTGGTCTTCGAGAACATCGGCGACGAGACGCTCGCGCTCGGCGGGTGGACGGTCGGCGACGAAGCGGGCCACACCTACACGTTCCCCGAGAGTTTCGCGCTCGGGCCCAACGAACGGGTGGTCCTCCACACCGGGAGCGGGGCCGACACCGCGACCGACCTCTACTGGGGGCGAAACGGCGCGGTCTGGAACAACGGCGGCGACACCGTCACGGTCCGGGACGGCGAGGGGCGGGCTGTACTTGAACGCCAGTACTCCTGAGGGGAGTGACGAGACCGAACGGACCGGCACATCCAACACCCCGGTAGCCGTGAACGGAGACATGCACCTGCCACCGGTCGGTCTCGGCACGATGGGCATCGATTACCCGGAGACCATCGAGGAGGCCATCGACGTCGGCTACCGCCACCTCGACACCGCACAGATATACGACAACGAGGAAGTCGTCGGCGAGGGGGTCGCGGCCGCCGACGTCCCGCGCGAGGAACTGACGGTCGCGACGAAGCTCTGGATCGACTCGCTGGCCGTCGAGGACGTCCGACCCGGCACGGAGGCGAGCCTCGACCGCCTCGGCCTCGATTCGGTGGACCTCCTCTACGTCCACCGCCCGCGGGGCGACTACGAACCCGGCGGCACCCTGCCCGCGCTCGACGCCGTGCGCGAGGCTGGCCTCACCGAACACGTCGGACTCTCGAACTTCGAACCCGACCAGCTGCGCGAGGCACGCGAGGTGCTGGAATCGCCAATCGCCGCCCACCAGGTCGAGTTCCACCCCTACTACGGCGACCGGGAACTGCTCGCCGACGCGCAGGAACACGACTACCCGCTCGTGGCCTACTCGCCGCTCATCGGCGGCGAAGCCTTCGAGGATGCGGTCCTCTCCGACGTCGCCGAGAAACACGACACCTCGCCGGCGGCGGTGAGCATCGCGTGGCTGCTCACCTACGAGAACGTCGTCACCATCCCGAAGGCGTCCACGCGCGACCACCTCCGGGCCAACTTCGAGGCCCAGCACCTCGACCTGGACGGCGAGGACGTCGAACGCATCGACGACGTCGACCGCGAGGAGGAACTCTACCCCGAATAGATGCGCGCGGTCGTCCTCGAAGCGCACGGCGAACCCCTCGCGGTCAGGGAGGTTTCCGAGCCCTCGGCCCCCTCGGACGGCGTGGTCGTCGAGACCGAGGCCTGCGGGGTCTGCCGGAGCGACTGGCACGCCTGGCAGGGCCACGGCGAGTGGGTCGACGACCGAGTTCCCGCCGGGCAGGTCCTCGGGCACGAACCCGCCGGGCGCGTCGTCGAGGTAGGCGCGGACGTGGATTCGCTCGACGTCGGCGACCGCGTCGTCGTCCCGTTCAACCTCGCCGACGGCACCTGTCCCGCCTGCCGGCGGGGTCGGACGAACTACTGCGAGGGCGCGACGGCGCTCGGCTTCGGCCCCGAGGCGCCGGGTGCCTTCGCCGAGCGCTTCCCTGTCCCGAACGCCGAGGTGAACACCGTGGAACTCCCGTCCGGGGTCTCGTCGGTCGCCGCCGCCAGCCTGGGCTGTCGGTTCGTCACTGCGTTCCAGGGCCTCGACGCCGTGGGGGACGTCTCCGGGGGCGACGTCGTGGTCGTCGTCGGGTGTGGCGGCGTCGGCCTCTCGGCGGTCCAGGTCGGGGCCGCCCTCGGCGGGAGCGTCGTCGCCGTCGACGTTCGCGACGAACCCCTCGATTTCGCCGCCGAACAGGGTGCTCGCTGGACCGTGAACGCGAGCGAGGTCGATGACGTACCGGCCCGCGTTCGCGAACTGTCCGGCGGCGCCGACGTCTCGGTCGACGCGCTGGGCGCGAGCGAGACCTGCCGGAACGCGGTCGGGTCGCTCGCGAGCGGCGGCACGCACGTCCAGGTCGGCCTCACGGGTGCGGCCGACCGCGGCGAGATACCCCTCCCGATGGACGCCATCGTTCAGAGGGGGCTCGCCGTCGCGGGCTCCCGCGGGATGCCGCCCGCCCGTTACGAGGACCTGTTCCGCCTCGTCGAGCGCGGGGGGGTCGACCCCGAGGCGCTCGTGACCGAAACGGTCGAGCTGTCTGCGGTCCCCGACCGCCTCGCGGCGATGAGCGAGTTCGACGCCGTCGGTATCGAGGTCGTCACCGAGTTTGGTTGAGGCGTCTGGCATAGCGGCCCGTCCGCCGCCCCGAAGACGGGGGCGAGTCACTCGTCGGTGCCTTCGACCTTCCGGCAGTACGCGGCGGCCGCCGCGGCGGCCGTTTTTGCGCGCCCTTCGACCGGGACGCCCCGCTGTGTGGCGCGCCAGGCCCCGTCGTCGCGCTCTTCGAGAACGATCGTCGTCCAGTGTCTCCGGGCAACCCCACCGCCAGGTTCGCGCTCGGATCGAAGGCCCATAGAGAAGCCGGCAGGACCCGACCAGTGTAAGAGTCAGCCGTCACCGCGCGGCGGAAGTGGATCCACTTTCACTCCGCGCTGTCGGACCCCGCGTCGGCGGCGTCCTCGTCCTCGGGCGGGGCCTGGAGTTCGAATTCCTCGATGTCGCGGCCCTCCCGGACGATCCCGTCGCTCAGCACGAGTTTCTCGGCCTTCCCGAGTCGCGACCAGTCGAGGTGGTCAGGGGGGTTCTCCTCCAGTTCCCGGTACTGATCGTAGACGTCCTCGTTGACGAACCGCTGGAACGACTCACAGACCGGACAGGTGATAGAGAGGTGCGAAACGTCGAACGGCCGCGAGAGCGTGTGCTCCAGACAGTTCAGACAGCGGTAGGTCCGCTCCCGTGTCATACGGACGAAAGCGGGCCGAGACAGTTGAGGGCACCGGTCGTCGGTCGACGGTCGGCCCCGCGCTCCACGGCGTACTACCGGACGACTCGCTGTTCCTCGCCGTAGATCCGCCGGACTGCCTCCTCGTGGGCCTCCCGGATGTTCCGGCGTTTCTTCTTCATCGAGGGGGTCAGGAGGTCGTTTTCGGAGGTCCACTCCCTCGGGACCAGGGCGAACTCCTTGATCGTCTCGATGCGTTCGAGGTCCTCGTTGACCGCCTCGACGGCCGCTCCGACCCGCTCCCGGACGCGTTCGTCCTCGCACATCGCCGCGTGACTCGCCGGCAGGTCGAGCCCCTCGCGCTCGGCCCACCGTTCGAGCGCCTCGAAGTTCGGGACGATCAGCGCGCCGACGAACTTCCGGTCGTCGCCGACGACCATCACCTGGCCGACGCGGTCGCTCGTCGCGAAGCGGTCCTCGATGGGGCCCGGCGCGACGTTCTTGCCCGTCGAGAGGACCATGATCTGTTTCAGTCGCTCGTGGAAGACGAGGTAGCCATCAGCGGTCAGTTCGACGATGTCACCGGTCCGGAAGTAGCCGTCCTCGTCGAAAGCCGCGTCGGTCTCGTCGGGCCGGTTCCAGTAGCCGTCGGTGACGTTCGGCCCGTCGACGAGCAACTCACCCACCGTGCCCTCGGCGTCGGGCAACTGCTCGTCGCCGACCATCGACTCGTCGACCCGGACGTCCACGTCGACCAGCGCTGACCCGAGCGTGCCGGGGCGGATGTCCTCGACGGGGTTGACCGAGACGACCGGCGCCGTCTCCGTCAACCCGTAGCCCTCCGCGATGGGGACGCCCATCCCCAGGAACAGCTCCGAGAGGTCCCTGCTGAGGCTCCCGCCGCCGCTGACGAGGAACTCGACGTTGCCGCCAAGCCCCTCTCTGACCGTCTCGTAGACGAGCCTGTCGGCGAGTCCGCGCTTCCCCCGGAGGACGAATCCGGGGTCGTCCGTCCGGGCGTACTCCTTGGCGACGTCGACGGCCCACTCGAAGACCCGGGACGTGACCGCCGACTCGCTCGCCTGTTCGCGCATCCGGTCGAAGACCCGCTCGTAGACCCGCGGGACGCTCGCGCCCGTCGTCGGCGAGAGCAGTTCGATGTCCTCCGCCACGGTGTCGGGGCTCTCGGCGTAGCCGACCGTCGCGCCGACACCGAACATCAGGAAGTGGCCCGAGAGCCGCTCGAAGACGTGCGCCAGCGGCAGAAAGGAAACCGACCGGGAGTCGCTGTCGAGCACCGGGACGCCGGCGTCCCTGTCCGGGCGCGACCCGAACCGGGCGTAACACTGCCGGACGTTGGCGTGGAAGTTGCGGTGGGTCAGTCGCACGCCTTTGGGCTGGCCGGTCGTCCCCGAGGTGTAGATGAGACTCGCCAGGTCCCCGGGGTCGCGCTCGTCGAGCCACCCGTCGTAGGCCGCGCGGTCGAAGGCCTCGACGCCGCGCTCGTAGACCTCCCCCAGTGTGAAGATGTCCTCGCGGTCGGTCTCGTGTTCGTCGATGACGACCGCGAAGTCCAAATCGAGGTCGCTTTCCACCCCCTGGAGCGTCGCGAGGAGGTCGCTGTCCTCGACGACGACGCCCGTCGCGCCGGGGTCGTCGAGGAGATACCGGACCTGCCGGGGCGAGGAGTCCGTGTAGACGGTTGTGACGACGCCGCCGGCGGCCAGCAACCCGAAGTCCGAGAGCGCCCACTCCATGCGCGTGTCGGCGTAGATGCCCACCGCGTCGCCGTGGTCCACTCCCAGGTCGCGAAAGCCCGCCGCGAGGGAGCGGACGATGTCGCCCATCTCGGCGTACGTGATGGCGGCGTAGACCCCGTCCGGGGCCGGCGGGACGACGTCGGCGGGGAGCGAACGGTCGTAGATGCCGCCCTTGTAACGCTGTGCGTTCCCGTGCCCGTAGGCGTCGACCGCCCGCTCGAACAGCTCCGACAGCGTCCCCTCGCCCACGACGTCGTCCGCGAAGCGCTCCTCGGCCTCCCGCCAGTCGGCGTCGGGTGCGTGAGACATTGATTCCCGTACACCGCGGCAGGTTAAATACGTTTTCGCGTATCACGCGTTTCGCCCGGCGTTGAATCGTGTACAACGGGATCGGGGTTTACGCCGTGTGGGGCCGAGAGGGACGCCGGCGGGAAGCCGTGTCTTTTTGACCTGCGGTCGGTAGAGGGGGGCATGAGCGACCACGAGGGCTGGTTCGCGGGGCTGGACCCGGACGACCGGGTGGGCGCCGTCGAGCGCGTCCGGGCGGGCGGGACCGGAACGCCGGCCGAGTGGCCGGACCTGGCCGTGGCGTCCGGGTTCGCCGCCGACGCCGACGAGTACTACGAGAAGCTTCACGAAGCGACGACGACGGCGGCCCGCGAACAGGTCCGAGAGCGGGAAAGAGCGGATGACCAACAGCTCAAGCACGGTATTCGTGCTATGGACGACGCCCGGCGCACGGCGAACGAACTGGCCGAGCGCGTCGCGGAGTGGGCCGGGAGCCGGGACGACGACGCCGGGACCGGCGTCGCCTACGCCCGCGAACTCGCCGAATCGACGCCCCCGGGAGACGGTGGCGACGCCGGCAACTCCGGCGGTGACGCGGACGACCCCGGCGAACGGCTGCGCGCGCTCGCTGCGCGGACGGCGGCCCTGGCCGACGAGGCCGACGAACTCGAACGCTTCGTCGAGACGGCCGCCCACGACGTCGCGCCCAACCTCGCGGCGATGGCCGGGCCGGTGCTGGCGGCCCGCCTGATCTCGCTGGCGGGCGGTCTGGAAGCCCTCGCGAAGATGCCGTCCAGCACGGTACAGGTGCTGGGCGCCGAGGAGGCGCTGTTCGCCCACCTCCGGGGGTCGGCCCCCTCCCCGAAACACGGGGTCATCTTCACCCACGAGTACGTCCGGGGGACCCCCGAGGACGAGCGCGGGTCGGCGGCCCGGGCGCTGGCGGGCAAACTCACCATCGCCGCCCGGGTCGACCGCTACAGCGGCGAGCGCCGGCCGGAACTCGACGCCGAACTCGACGAGCGGATCCGGACCATCCGGACGCGGGGTGACGGCTCGTGAGCCTCCCCGAGGGGGTCGAGCGCCGGGCGTTCGACGGGACCGAGCGCTTCGCGACGCGGGGCGAACCGGTCTACGGCGAGCCGACCGACGGTCCGTGGCGCGCGTGGAACCCCCACCGGTCGAAACTCGGCGCGATGCTCGAACTCGGCCTGGACACCGGACTGGTCGGCGGCGAGACGACCCTCTATCTCGGCGCTGCCGCGGGGACCACGGTCAGCCACGTCGCCGACTTCGCCGGTCCAACCTACGCCGTCGAGTTCGCCGCGCGACCGATGCGGGACCTGCTCGACGCGGCCGAATCGCGCCCGCGACTCTACCCGCTGCTGGCCGACGCCCGCTCCCCCGAGGAGTACGCCCACGTCGTCGAACCGGTCGACGTCGTCGTCCAGGACGTGGCGACGCGGGGCCAGGCCGCCGTCGCGACGACGAACGCCCGGTTCCTCCGCGAGGACGGCCGCCTGCTCGTGGCGATCAAGGCACGCAGCGAGGACGTCACCCGCGACCCCGAGGGCATCTTCGAGGACGCCCTCGCGGAGTTGCGGGCGGCCTACGAGGTGCTGGAGACCGAGCGGCTGGCACCCTACCACGACGACCACCTCGGCGTGGTGGCCCGGCCGGTCGACGGTCGTTGAGGTCGTCCGGAGGGGACGATGGCGGCGAAAAGCGGGCGGAAACCCCGAGAGGGGAAGGTTTTAGCGGGCGCGGGCCGACGTTCGTGGCGATGGACGAGCGGGGTTCGCGCGAGAACTTCACCAGGGCGGGGACGCTCGGTATCGAGGAGGAGTACTACGTCGTCGACCGGCAGGGTCGGCCGACCTCGGGGACGGACGAACTCGTCTACGAGTCCGACCCCCCGGAGGTCCTCGACGGCCGACTCGACCACGAACTGTTCAAGTGCGTCATCGAGTCCCAGACGCCGACGATAGAACCCGACGAGGACCCGCGCGAGCACCTCGTCGCGATGCGCGAGGCGCTCGTCGAACACGCCGAGTCCAGCGGCTACGGCATCGCGGCCGCCGGTCTCCACCCGCTGGCGAAGTGGCGGGAGCTCGAACACGCCGAGAAGTCACGCTATCGGTCCCAGCTGGACCGCATCCGGTACCCCCAGCACAGGAACACGACCGCGGGTCTGCACGTCCACGTCGGCGTCGACGACGCCGACAAGGCGGTGTGGATAGCGGACGAGGCCCGCTGGCACCTGCCCGTGATGCTGGCGCTGTCGGCCAACTCGCCGTACTGGAACGGGTTCGACACGGGGCTGGCCTCCGCCCGCGCGAAGATATTCGAGGGCCTGCCCAACACGGGGATGCCCACCCGCTTCGCCGACTACGAGGCCTTCGACCGCTACGAGCGGCGGATGGTCGAGTCCGGAAGCATCGACGACCGGGGGGAGCTCTGGTTCGACGTCCGCCCCCACTCGGAGCTGGGGACCGTCGAGGTGCGCACGCCGGACGGCCAGCACGACCCGGACAGGGTGATGGCGTTCGTCGAGTACACCCGCGCGCTGGTCGCGGACCTGGGCGCCCGGTACGAGGACGGCGAGACGGGGAGCGCCGACCGACGGGAACTCCACGACGAGAACAAGTGGCGGGCACTGCGATTCGGGCACGACGCGAGCCTGCTCGACCGGGAGTTCGAGACGACCCGCGACCTGGGCGAACTCGTCGACCGGGCGGCCTCACGCCTGGGCGTCCCGGGCATCCGCGAGGTGTACGACGCCGGCAGCGGCGCCGCCAGACAGCGGCGGATCCGCCGCGAGGACGGCGTCGCCGCGCTGGCTGACGCGCTCGCGCTCCGCGCCGAGTGATACGGTCGGTTGTACCGATGTACCGGTCCGCTCATCCCGACCAGTCGTAACTCGGCTCGAATCGGGTCGAAATCTGCCTTCTCAACGGTTCATCCGCATTTTCTGAACTTAGGTTATTGCTCGTCGGGATGAGCGAAGAGTCCAACTGCAACTACCGCAGACAGCGTGAAAGCCCCGAGCCGTTCGACTCGGGCGGTTCGCTGCGCTCCTCGGCCGGTGGCCTGCGGTGCTTGCGTCACCGGCCGTCATCGAACGGCTCGCCCCTTTCAGTCCCACCCGCTCAGACCGTTGAACCGGCTGCATCGGGCGGGACTGAAAGGGGCCAGCGGGGGCTTTCACGCTGTCTCGAAATATCGCTCTCATTCTGGCGGCTTATCTGAACACTACCGCGACCGGCGGCAAGGCTTTTATCCGCAAGGGGCTTTTGTCCTCATAGAGAGGACGTATGTCTACTGGCGACCCATCGGACGACGTTGACGGCACGGACAGTCCGGACGAGGATCCGGAGGGTGGAGACGTCCGTGACCGCCTCGAGGAGGAGGCCGACAGGGCGATCGAGGGGTTCGACGAGGGGGTCGTCGACCTGCTCTCGTGGGTGCTGGAGACCGAGACCCGGGCGCGGATCTACGTCTACCTCCGCGAGAACCCCGAGAGCACGAGCGACGAGACAGCCGACGGCACGGGGCTGTACCCCAGCACCGTCCGGGAGGCGCTCGCGGAACTGCACGACGAGGGGAAGGTGACCCGGCGGAAACGCGAGAGCGACGGCGCCGGCAACAACCCCTACGAGTACGCCGCGATGGCGCCGAGCGAACTGGTGGGGAACATCATCGACGACGTGCAGGAACGGCTCAACGCGGTGTTCAACCTCGACGACGCGCTCGACGTCGAGACGCCCGCCCCGCCGACCACCGACGAGGACCCCGTGACGATCACCGTCGAGGACGCCAGCGACGAAGCCGACGACGGTGACGACGAGGGCGACCTGTAGCCGGGGGACACGCGGTGGCGGTCGACGCCCGTCCGCCCGGAGCCGAAGGCACTTTACCCGGCCCAGGACAGAGGAGAGGTATGGACGTCGCGCTGGGTGGGACCTTCGACCCGGTCCACGACGGGCACCGCGCGATATTCGAGCGGGCGTTCGAGCTGGGCGAACCGACGGTCGGGCTGACCAGCGACGACCTCGCGACGAGGATGCGCGACGAGGACCGCCCGGTCCGGCCCTACGAGGAGCGACGCCACGACCTCGAGGCGGAGTTAGCCTCGTTTGCCGCGGAGTTCGACAGCGCCTACGAGATCCGGGAGATCGAGGACCCGACGGGGTTCGCCCCGGAACCGCAGTTCGAGGCCATAGTCGTCTCCCCCGAGACCGAGACGGGCGGCCGCCGCATCAACGAGATCCGGGTCGACCGCGGCCTCGAACCGCTGGACATCCACGTGGTCGACCACGTTCTGGCGGCGGACGGCGAGATAATCTCCAGCACCCGCATCGTCGAGGGCGAAATCGACGAACACGGAAACCTGACCCCCGAACGCCAGGGACGGGTTCCATCCGGGGACGCAGCCGACGGATAGGCTCTCTCCCGTTCGCGGCCGCCGAGCGGCCTCTCCCGCAGCGATTCCTGTCCCGTCGGACACACGTGCGTGAACGTGCTCGCCGACGTTCGGAAACAGCGTCACCACTCCGGCGCGTCCAGCCCTGCGCCCTCGAGAAGCGGTTTCCAGCGCTGCTGGACGGTCAACCGCGAGACGCCGAGTTCGTCGGCGACGGTCGCCTGCGAGCGGCGGTCGTTCTCGACCAGCCCCGCGACGTAGAGGCTCGCCGCCATCACCGCCTCCTTCGAGCGGTCGTCCTCCGGGAGGTTCGAGAGGAACAGGTCGACCGCCCGCGAGCGGGCGGCCCCGTCGATGTCGAGTCGCTCGGCCGCGCGTTCGAGGTCCTCCAGCCACGCTTCGTTCGCCACCTCGTCGCGGGCCCGATACATACGCCTCCGTTCGCCGTCCAGCGTCTTAAATCCGCCCCGGCGAAGTTCGCCGGAGCGACGCGACCGCCGTTCGCAACCGTCTTTGGGAACCTGTCCCTACCGTCGGCCGTGACACAGTGGGTCGAAAACCCCGAGGGCGGGCGCGACCGGGGACCGGTGGCGCTCCTTCGAGCGTGGGGCGAGGTGCTGGTCCGGCCGCGTCGGCTCTTCCGGTCGGCGGTGGCGCCCGCAGACCAGGCGCCGGGGCTGGCCTTCGCCGCGACGGTCGTCCTCGTCGAGGAACTCACCCGGGTCCTGACGGGCACGGCCGCATACCCGGTGCTCGGTACCCGGCCGACCGCCTCGGTGGTCCTCTGGCTGGCCGTCGCGACGGTGCTGGTCGCGCCCGCCGGGTTGCACCTCGTCGCCGCGCTCCAGACCGTGATCCTGATCCCCTTCACCGAGGAGCGGGCAGGCGTCAGCGAGACGGTCCAGACGCTCGCCTACGCGGGGGCGCCCTGCGTGTTCGCCGCCCTCCCGTCACCGGCAGTCCGCCTCGTCGCGGCCGCCTACGGCGCGCTCCTCCTGGTCGTCGGGACGAGCGAGGTGCACGGCCTCTCGCTGCCGGCGGCGGCCGCGCTGTCGGCGGTCCCCTCGGCGCTCGTGTTCGGGTACGCCTTCCGAGGGTTCGCCTCCTTTTCGGCGGTGACCGGCCTGACGTGGGCCGACCTGGCGGCGCTGTTCTGATACGGTCATACGGTCGGTTGTACCGATTATCCGGAAACGACAGGCGCGTCCCTGCCAGCGACGTGCCCCGTCGGGCGGTTTTAAGCCGGTTCCGTCGCGAGTTCCGGTATGTTCACGCTCGACATGGACGATTTCGTGTTCGAACTCAAGGACGGCGCGCTCAAACACGTCGGTCCCTCCAACAGGACGGCGACGGCGAAACTCTACGACGTCGAGGGCGTCGAGGTGCGGGAGTTCGGCGACGAGCGCGTGAAACTCGCCTTTTCGGACGAGGACGGCAACGAGGTGGAGGTGGCGCTGTTCCCCGGGGAGGCCCGGGAGGTCGCCCGCGGCGTCGAGTTGCTCGAAGACGAGAGCCGCGTCTTCGAGTAGGCTCGGGAACGGTCGAGCGGCGGCGCGGGCACTCGCTCGCCGGACCGATTCGACAACCGTTTTAGGGGGCGGCCGCAACTTCGCGCCAATGGGTTCGTGTATCATCTGCGGCGCGTCTACCGACGGTCGCATCTGTGACCTCCACGAGGAGGACGTCGTCTTCGAGTTCCGCGGGGACCGCCCCGACCAGTTGACAGCCGACCGGTTCTACCGCGGGACCGTCGACGGCTACGCCGAGTTCGGCGTCTTCGTCGACATCGGCGACAGCGTGACGGGCCTCCTCCACAGGAGCGAACTGGACCAGCGGCTCGAGAGCCTGGACTGGGAGGCGGGCGACACCGTCTTCGTCCAGGTGACCGACGTCCGCGACAACGGCAACGTCGACCTCACGTGGTCGATCCGCCAGTCCGAGGCGGAGTTCCGCGGGACGCTCGTCGACGACCCCGATCAGGGCGGGCCGTTCGTGAAAGACGAGGAGTCGGAGGGGGGTGAGTCGGGCGCCGGCACCGAGGACGCGGACGACCCTCGGGGTGCGCCTGAAACGGCGTCCGACCGGACGACCGGGCAGTCCACCGGCGACGACGCGGGGACGACGGCCGCCGGAGCGGGGTCGGGCGCGGCGACGACTGCCGGAACCGAATCGACGGGGAGCAGCGAGAGCGCCGCCGTCGCCGCGGGCGCCGGGGCCGTCGAACCAGGGGTGGAGGAACCGGCCCAGGTCGTCGTCGACTCGCTGGCCGACCGGGTCGGCGAGACGGTCCGCATCGAGGGCGTCGTCGAGAGGGCGCGCCAGACCAACGGACCGACGGTCTTCGGCATCCGCGACGAGACCGGGTCCGTCGAGTGTGCCGCCTTCGAGGAGGCGGGCGTCCGGGCCTACCCCGAAATCGGCGTCGACGACGTCGTCCGCCTGGATGGCGAAGTGCGCGAGCGACGCGGCGAGATCCAGGTCGAGACGGAAGCGCTCGTGGTCCTCGAAGGCGAGGACCGCGACGCCGTCGAGGAGCGACTGGCCGAGGCGCTGCGCGAGCAGGCCGACCCCGGGTCGGTCGATCCCCTGGTCGAAGACCCCGCGGTCGGGGCGCTGACCGCGGAGTTGCGCGCGGCCGCGACCGCGGTCCGGCGCGCGGTGCTGGAGGACCGTCCGGTCGTCGTCCGGCACACGGCCACGGCCGACGGCTACGTCGCGGGCGTCGCCCTCGAGCGGGCGACCCTGCCGCTGGTCCGCGACCACCACGACCAGCACGACGCGGTCTATCACTACTTCGACCGCCGTCCCCTGGAGGAGGGCGTCTACGACCTCGACGACGCGACCCGCGACGTGACGACGATGCTCGACGCCCGCGAGCGTCACGGGGAAAAACTCCCCCTGTTCGTGTTCGTCGCCGTCGGCGCGACGCGGGACTCGCTGGACGGCTTCCAGTTGCTGGACCTCTACGGCGCCGACCGCGTCGTCGTCGACGACGTCGCCGCCGACCCCGAGGTCCCCGAGGCCGTCGACGCGCTCGTCGCGCCCGACCCCGAGCACGTCACCGACACCACGGCGACGGCGCTGACCGCCAACGTCGCGGCCCACGTCAACGACGAGGTGCGCGCGGGCGTGCGACACCTCCCGGCGGTCAGTTTCTGGGAGGGCACGCCCGAGGGGTACGTCGCGGCCGCCGCCGAGGCGGGCTACGACGAAGACGCCGCCCGCGAGGTGCGCGAGGCCGTCGCCCTGGAGGCGTTCTACCAGTCCTACGAGGACAAGCGCGAACTCGTCACCGACCTCCTGTTCGGCGACGGCGATGGCCCCGGCGGCCTGGCAGGCCACGTCAGCGAGCAGTTCCGCGAGAAGCTCGCCGCCGAGGTCGAGACGGCGGAGGCCAACCTCGACCACCAGACGCTGGACGGCGTGACCGTCGCGGTGCTCGATACGGACGCGTTCACCCACCGCTACGAGTTCCCGCCGACCGCGCTCCTTTTGGACGAACTCCACCGCCGCCACCGCGCGGAGGTCGACGCGGTCGTCGGCGTCTCCGACGACGAACTCCACGTCAGGAGCGACGCCCCGCTCGACGTGCGGGACGTGGCCGACCGCGCCCGCGAGTGGGTGCCCGACGCCGGCATCACTGCCACGAACGCCCGCGACGGCAAACTGGAGTACGTCGCCGGCGAGCGCTCGGCCGTGCTCGACGCCGTCGTCGACGTCATCGCCGACGAACTGGCCTGACAGCGTTTTTCTCCCGGCCGGTCTGCCGAGGCATCGGAGCAGAACACCCGACGTTTTTCACCGACGGAAACGAGCGATGCGACATGAGCGACGACGAAACCGACGGGAGCGCCCGGGTCGTCGGGTCGTCGGAGGTCGAACCCGACCGTCACGACCACGGCCGGCGAGCCTTCCAGCAGTACCGACTCGGCCACGCCGCCGGCGGGGACGACCTGGGGACCAGCAGATACGAACTCGACCCGGGGGACCGGACCTGGCCCGCACACTACCACACAGCCAACGAGGAAGCCGTCCACGTCCTCGACGGCGAACTGACCCTGTGGGTCGGGGACCTCGACCGCCGGACCGCGGTGTCGCTCGAACCGGGCGACTACGCGGCGCTTCCCACCGGGCCCGACCACACCCACGAGGTGGAGAGCGCCGGCGACGGGACCGCCCGGTTTCTCGTCGTCTCGACGATGCGCGAGCCCGATTTCACGGTACTGGACGGTCCGGGTGACCGGCGGAAGGCGCACCTGGTCGCCGGCGACCCGCCCGGCGAGTACGATGGCCGGTACGTCTCCCGCACCCTGGATTTCGACGCCGAAGTCCCTTACTGGGAGGCAGACGACGGGGAGGCCGGGTCGGAAAACGATAGTGAAAACCGCCGTGAGGACAGCGAGGAGACAGCGGCGGTCGAGCGCCACGTCGTTTCGGCGGGGGACCTGGACTGGAGCGAGCACGGCCCGCCGCGCGAGGGGCACCGATTCCGCCGGAAGCAACTCGGCGCGGCCGCGGGTGGCGAGGACCTCGGTGCGAGCCTCTACGAGGTCCCGCCCGGAAAGCGGACGTGGCTCCCCCACTATCACACCGGCAACGAGGAGGCCATCTACGTGCTGGCGGGGGAGGGAGCTATCACGCTGGGCCCGGACCGCGTCGAGCGCTCGCTCTCGCCGGGCGACTACGCGGCGCTCCCGGCGGGGGAGGCGGGCTATCACGACATCGTGGCTGGCTCGGAAACGTTCCGGTACCTGCTGGTTTCGACGATGAACGAGCCCGACGTCACCGTCTATCCCGAGGACGACAGGGTGGGACTGTACGCCGGGTCGGCCCCCGGCGGGGATGGGGCGGCCCGGTCGCTCTCGACGTACCTCGATTCGGACGCCGAGGTCGACTACTGGGAGTAGGCCGGGGATCCCGTCGGACTCCCTCGACGATTTCGTTGACGACGGCGAGTCCGAATTCGGTCCCCGAGCAGCCGCGTCCGAACGTGTTCCCGTTGGTGTCCTTCGGGAACAACCGGGATCGGCGGGTAGCGACACGCTTATGCGGGCCAGGCGACGAACACGAACAACTGCGATGAGCACCGAGACCGGGACCGACGAGCCCGACGTCGACGGGGAGACCGACGAACCGGAGGCCTACCTCCGGACCTGCGAGGAACTGGTCGACCGGATCCTCGCCGGCGACATCGAGCGCGACGGGGTCGAATCCGCAAAGAAGGAGGTCTGCGGGAAGTACTCATCGCCGAAGGTCCCGCGCAACTCCGACCTCATCGACTTCGGCCCGGACGACCGCCGGGAGGAACTCGCCGCGGTCCTCCAGCGCAAACCCGTCCGGACGGCCTCGGGCGTCTCGCCCGTCGCCATCATGACCTCGCCCCACCGCTGTCCCCACGGGAAGTGCCGCTACTGTCCCGGCGGCCCGGACTCGGAGTTCTCCAGCGCGCAGTCCTACACCGGTCACGAGCCCGCCGCGGCCCGCGGCCAGCAGAACGACTACGACCCCTACGGCCAGGTGCGCCTGCGCCTCGAACAGCTCCGCCAGATCGGCCACCCCGTCGACAAGGTGGAGCTGATCCTGATGGGCGGGACGATGACCGCCCGCTCGCACGACTACCAGGAGTGGTTCGTCAAGCGCGCCCTGCGGGCGATGAACGAGTACGACCCCACGGGCGAGCCCGAACCAGCGGAGGGCGAGAGCTTCGCCCGGGACCCCCAAGAGCGGGAGTTCCGCTACGTCGAGGACGTGATCGCGGAGAACGAGACGGCCGACGTCCGCAACGTCGCGACGACGTTCGAGACCAAACCCGACTGGTGTGACCCCGAACAGATAGACCGGATGCTCGCCCTCGGCGGGACGAAAGTCGAGGTGGGCGTCCAGACGACGTTCGAGCGGATCAACCGCGAGATGCACCGCGGGCACGGCACGCAGGACGCCATCGACGCCAACCGGCGACTGCGCGACGCGGGGTTCAAAGTCGGATTCCACATGATGCCCGGCCAGCCCGGCATGTCCAGGGAGATGTGCCTGGAGGACTTCCGCCGGGTCTTCGAGGAGACGGAGTGGCGGCCGGACTACCTGAAGGTCTACCCGACGCTCGTCGTCGAGGGCACGGCGGTCTACGACCGATGGCACCGCGACGAGTTCGACCCGCTCTCCAACGACGAGGCCGCGGAACTCGTCGCGGAGATCAAGTCGATGATCCCCGAGTACACCCGCCTCCAGCGCGTCCAGCGTGACATCCCGGCCGACTTCATCGAGGGCGGCGTCTGGAAGTCGAACCTCCGGCAACTCGCCCGAAAGCGCATGGACGAGCACGGCTGGACCTGCGACTGCATCCGCTGTCGCGAGGTCGGCCACCGCGACGAGGAACCCGACGAGGTCACGCTCGATACCCGAACCTACGAAGTCGCGGGCGGTACTGAACGGTTCATCAGTTTCGAGGACCGCGACCGGGACCTCCTCGTGGGCTTCTGTCGCCTGCGGTTCCCGAACGACCCCGTGGGGCGGGAACTCGAAGACGCTGCCGTGGTCCGGGAACTGCACGTCTACGGGAGCGAGGTCGGCGTCGGCAGCGAGGCGCGAAGCGCCTCGGACGCGAGCGCTGTCGGCCAGCACCAGCACAGGGGGTACGGGCGGCGACTCGTCGCCCGCGCCGAAGAACTCGCCGCCGACGCGGGGTACGACAAGCTCGCGGTCCTCTCGGGTATCGGCGTCCG
This sequence comes from Halobacteriales archaeon QS_5_68_33, assembly GCA_003023785.1. Classification (GTDB taxonomy): domain Archaea; phylum Halobacteriota; class Halobacteria; order Halobacteriales; family Haloarculaceae; genus QS-5-68-33. The sequence goes on from PXRS01000079.1 coordinate 18,149, forward strand.
GCAGTACTACCGCGAGAAGCTCGGGTACCGGCAGGACGGCCCGTACGTCTCGAAACGGCTCACAACCGACCGTATCACGCTCGAATCGAGCGGTCTGCCGACACGTGGCGGCGCTCGGTCAGTATCGTTATACGCCGGCGCGGCCAACCACGGGTATGGTCCGTCGACTCGGGGAGGGACTCTGGCTTCTGAACCTGGGACTGGCCCCGCCGTTCGCGTCGAACGGCTACCTCGTCGACGACGGCGACCTGACGCTGGTCGACCCGGGGCTGCCGTACAATCGGCCCCGTCTCCGCTCGCAACTCGCCGACGCGGAGCACGAACTCGCCGACCTCGACCGGGTGCTGGTGACCCACTTCGATCTCGAACACTCCGGCGGGCTGGGGCTGCTCGCCCCGGAGTTCGACGGCCCCGCCTACATCGGACAGGCGGACCTGGCCATCGCGAACGGCGGGTCGCTCCCCAACCCGACCCACCACAAGGGGATCTATCACCGCCTCGTCCGGAGCCTGGTCGGACTCCCCGAGGACGTCCGCGTCGAACCCGTCACGGACGGCGACGAGATCGGCGGGTTCGTCGCTTGCCATACCCCGGGACACAATCCCGGCCACTTCGTCTACTACCACGAGGGACAGAGCGCGGCCTTTCTCGGGGACCTGGTCTGGGAGGAGAACGGCAAACTCACGCCGCCGTTCTGGCTCGACTCCTACGACATGCGGGGGGTGCGAGAGAGCATCCGGGACCTGACCGAGCGCGTGCCGCCGTTCGAG
>PXRS01000080.1 GCA_003023785.1 Halobacteriales archaeon QS_5_68_33
ACGTCGGCTTCGAACTCCACGAGGCCGATCGACGGGAGAGTAGATGGGTGGGGGCGCGCGCGCAAGGAGGATGGGAACTGAGGCCGTCGCTGCGCGCCCACGTGGGCCTGCTCCGGGCACCGACTTAATTACCCGTCAGACGGCCGCATGACGGCGGTCGAGCGCCGCCGTCGACCCCCACGCTTTTCGCCGTCGGCCGCCAGGCCCGGGTGTGTCCTGGGGCGACCTCTTCGAGCGGGCCGCCGCGGTCGACGCCGATGTCGCCGCCGTCCGCGCGGCCCTCGACGACCGGCGCGCGTCACAGCCTGCACCGGCGGCCGATGCGGTGGACGACCCCGTCACGGAGCCGCGCGACCCGAGTCCGGCGCGGGTCGTCGCCGACGCCGACGTCCTCGCGGCGGACCTGCTCGTGGACGGCGACGCGCGCAACGCGCTCGACGGCGTCCGTGCTCACTCGTGGGTCGCGCTCGTCGCGAGCGGCCCGCTGCTCGACGACGCAGAAGCGGTCGTCGCCGCCCTCGCCGACGACGGACTCGCCGCCGACTGGCGCGCCCGGGTCGAGCAACTGTGCGACCCCGTGGTCCACCCGGCGGGCGACCACCCGGCGCTGGCCTCGGCCTACCGGGGCGGCGCGATGCACGTCCTCACCGTCGGGGATCTGGGGTCGGCGGGCGCCAACGCGGCCATCCGCGGGCGCGTCGAGACGAGCGTCAAGTCGCCGCGGGCGTTCGCGGCAGTGTTCGACCCCGGGTCGCTGTACGCGGCCGTCGAGGGCGGCGAGTATCCCGGCCCGGACCGGGACCCGCGCGCCTAGAGGTCCTTGCCCATTTCCTCGCAGTCGAGTTCGATCCCCGTCGACGTCTCGTGGACGACCGACCCGCGGCGCTCGTAGCCTGCCCGCTCGTAGAACCCGACGGCGTTGCGCGAGGCGGTCAGCGTCAGTTCGTCGATTCCGACCCCGCGTGCGTACCCCTCCAGCGCCGCGAGGACGGCGGTGCCGACGCCCGCGCGGGCGTGGTCGGGATGGACGTAGACGGCGACGACCTCCGCCCCGTCGGGGTCGAGGTGGCCGAAGGCCGCGACGTCGCCCCCGCGCTCGGCGACCACCCAGTGACCCGCCGAGAGGTCGTACCGCTCGGCCGGCTGGTCGTCGGTCGCCGCCCACGCCTCGACCGCCTCGTCGTCGTAGGCCTCGGGGCCGAACGCCTCGATGGCGGCGACGTGGAGATCCTCGACGGCGGGCAGGTCCCGCTCGTGCGCCGTTCGAACAGCGGTCATGTCACCGGGTCGGTCCGGCAGGGGAATAAGCGTGAGGCGGTCCACGGTAGTGGTGTTCAGACGACTATCGTCGAGCCAGAACTGTTTCGAACGGCGTGAAAGCTCCGCCCGTATCGGCTGTTCGACTGGCCGAACCGGGCGGGACTGAAAGGGGCCGGCGACTCCGGGGGCTTTCACGCTGTTTGCGGTGATGCCTTCACGTTCTTATCCGGATGCCATCTCCGCGAGCCCGCGTCAGCGGTCGGTCGCCTCGTACCACTCGGCGAACTTCGACAGCGCGCGCCCGCGATGGGAGACGGCGTTTTTCTCGTCAGGCTCCATCTCCGCGAACGTCCGGTCGTCGTACTCGAAGATCGGGTCGTAGCCGAACCCGCCGTCGCCCCGGGGGGCGACGATTTCCCCTGGAACGACCCCCTCGAAGAGTTTGACGGGAAGCCCCTCGTCCCCGTCGTCCCCCCGGACCTGTTCATCGGTGGTCGCGGTGGCGCGCTCGTCGCCGGCCTGGTCCTGGCCGCGTCGCTCACGGGTCGCTTCGCGCGAGGCGGCTTCGCCGCCTCGACTTCGCGGCGCGGAGCGCCGCGCACTCCCCGTTCGCGCATCCGGAGACCGCTCCGTCCCGTCGCGGTCTCCCGCGTCCCTGTCGACTGGTTCGGGCGTCGCCGCGAACTCCTCGCCGTCGCAGTAGGCGACGACGCCGCGGAAGGCGGCCGCGCGGTCGTCCTCCTCGCGGGCGAGCCGCCAGACGCGCTCGATCCCGAGTCGGTCGTAGACGTACGAGGAATAGGGGCCCGGGAAGCCGTCGAAGGCCCCGACGAAGAGGCCGGAGTCGTCGACGACGACGGGTTCGCCGGCGTGGCGGTAGGCCGCCCGCGCCTTGTGGGCCGCGACGGCGCCGAGGTCCTCGGCCTGGATCTCGGGGGTGTCGAACTCGAGTTGCTCGACGGGGCTCGCGAGGTGCTCGCGGGCCTCCCGAACCTTGCCGGGGTTGGTCGTGACGAAACGGAGTGTCATACCGGTGGGGAGGCCCCCGACAGCAAAGAGCCGTCGGTCCGGGCCGTCCGGGGCGCTCGTCGTACGGTCGGTCGTGAATCAGTTCCGGATTTCGTCGAACCGGTCGGCGAAATACCGGTCGATCGGGACAACCGACCGTATCAGTCCTCGACGATGACGTCGACGGTGTCGTCCTCGTCCGCCCCGGCGTCCTCGGACTGCCACCAGAGCGCGAGCGCGACCGCCAGGACGACCCAGGAGCGCCAGCTCGCCAGGTTCAGCGTGTAGCCGATGCCGAAGGGTTTCTCGACGAACATCCCCTCGTCGGGTTGCCAGTACGTCGAGAGCATCCGCCGCATCCTCGGCCGCTCGAAGCTGTACGGGACGCCGAACAGGCGGCCGGACGTCGGTTTGTCGACCATACCCGACCGTAGGACGGGCCGGGTTAAGTCGTTTTTCACCCCGCGAGCGCGACCGGCGGTCAGTCCTCGCCCGCGTCGGCGTCGCCGCCGCGAGCGCGGAGGCGCTGCAGGGCGCCGAGTCCGAGGCCCGCGAGGCCGGCGACCGTGCCGAACCCGGGGCCGCTGCCGGTCGTCGTGTCGGTGGCCGTCGTGGTGGGCGTCCCGGGTGCCTCGCCGCCCTCGGTGACGGCGTAGACGAGGCTGTCGTCGCTCCCGAAGAGGACCGCCCCGTCGGTGACGGCCGGCGAGGACTGCACCCGCTGGCCGGTCTCGACGGTGAACAGGTCCTCGCCGCTCTCGGTGTCGACCGCGTGGAGGCGCCGGTCCCGGCTCCCGACGTAGAGGACGCCGTCGGCCACTGCCGGCGAGGAGAGGACGCCGCCGCCGGTGGTGTAGGACCACTCGACGTCGCCGCCGCTCTCGCCGCGGCCGGCCGTGAACGACCAGACGTTTCGGTCGTAGCCACAGAAGTAGACGCTGCCCTCGTGGACGACCGGCGAGGCCAGCACGAAGTCCGCGAGCGGGCGCGCCCAGACCCCGTCGCCGGTCTCGGCGTCGAGCGCGTAGGTGGCCGCGGCGTAGTCGCCGAAGTAGAGGACCCCGTCGGCGACCGCCGGCGAACAGGGCACCGCGCCGTTGGTCGGGAGGTCCCAGACCTCGCTCCCGTCGCTCGCGTCGAGCGCCCGCATCCCCCCCGCGTTCTCCGGGCGGTAGTAGCCGACGTAGACGGTGCCGTCCACGACCGCCGGCGTCGAGTCGACCTGGATGCCGGTCGAGGCCTGCCACGCCGCCTCGCCGCTGTCGGCGTCGATGGCGTAGGTCGTCCCGGCCTGGCTCCCGACGTAGAGCGTGCCCTCGTGGGAGGTCGGCGAGGAGAACACCCGCTCGTCGGCATCGAAGGTCCACACCTCCTCGCCGCTGTCGGCGTCGAGCGCGTACACCGTCTCGTCGTGGCTCCCGACGTAGACGGTGCCGTCGACGACCGTCGGCGAGGACAGCACCGAGTCGCCGGTCGGCGCCGCCCACTCCTGTTCGCCGGTCTCGATGTCGAGCGCGTGGACGCTGTCGTCGGTGCTGCCGACGTAGACGGTGCCCTCGGCCACCGCCGGCGAGGACAGCACCGTCGCGGATTCGGTCGGTGCGCGGGTGGCCGTCCCCGTCGGCGTCGCGAGCGAGTCGTTGGCCTCGCCGGTGTCGTAAGTCCAGGCGACCGACCCCGAGCGCGGCCCGGCGACGGCGCTCAGCCCGCTGTTCGCGGCGTCGGCCTGGAACTGCCGCCAGGCACCGCCGTCGGCGCCGTCGGAGTCGGTCGCGCCGGCGACGCCCGCCCCGGCCAGGCCGGCAACGCCGGCCCCGACCGCCCGCAGCACGGTTCGACGGCGCGCGGACTCGCTGTCTGTCATTGCCCGAACGCGCAACCCCGGGAGAGTAAGTCTTCTGTCTTCAGCTAATTCAAGGTGGAGCCTCCGACCTCAAGGAGTGAGCAAAGCGAGCGAGTAGGTCGGAGAGGAAACCGACGGGGGACGACACAATCGCACGACGGTAGCTACCCGACTTCCAAGCGTATAAGTACCGTTGGGTAGTAATCTGAAACATGGAGGTGCGTCGAACTGCGTCAGTCAAACTCATCGTTCCCGATGAACACCGCGACGACCTCCACGAATCCGCCCGACAGTTTCTTTACTGCGCGAACCGTGCCACCGAATTCTGTTGGGATGACAAGTCTTACACGGACTGCATCACCGCGAATACGACGGCACGAGACGCGCTCTACAAGAAACTCCGAGAGGAAACCGACCTCACCGCTAACCTCGTTCAAGAGGCCATCCGACGCGCCGTGCAAGCGACGAAAGGGTGCGTCGAACGGTGGAAACAGGGCAAGCGTGTGAGCCAGCCGGAGTTCACGTCATGGAGCATGGTCTACGACAAGCGGAGCGCGACCTTCTACCGCGACCGTGTGTCCCTCTCGACCGTCAACGGGCGCGTCGAGTGTGACTTTGAACTTCCAACGGACAGTCCGACGCCCTACGAGCGGTACATTCTCTCAGAAGACTACGAGTTCCGGGCGAGCACACTGCAATACGACAAGGCAACCGACGAGTTCTACTTCCACATCACGACGCGGAAGTACGATAGCGACGAATCCGAGGTTTCGGACGATACTGAGCACCAAACAGTCCTTGGTATCGACCTCGGCGTCAACAGCCTCGCAGTGGCTTCGACTGGAACGTTCTGGCAGGGGGATGAGTACGACCACTGGTGCCGCGAGTTCGAGAAGCGACGTGGTGAGATGCAAGAGCGCGGGACCCAAGCCGCGCACAACGCACTCCTACGACTTGGCAAGCGCGAAGAAGCGTGGCGAAAGCAATACATCCACACCGTCGCCAACGAGATCGTCACGGAAGCCGTCGAACACAACTGCGACGTAATCGTGTTCGAGGACCTAACGGACATCAGTGAGCGGCTTCCGCAGGCGAAGTGGCACCACATATGGGCGTTCCGACGCCTGTTCGAGTACGTCGAGTACAAGGCACCGGAGCGCGGCGTCACAGCGGAGCAGGTTGCGCCGAATCACACGTCCCAACGCTGTTCTCGGACGGACTGTGGGTTCACACATGAAGCGAACCGCGACGGTGAACATTTCCACTGCCAGAAATGCGGCTACGAGGTCAACGCGGATTACAACGCCGCGAAGAACATCGGGCTACGATACGCCCGAAAGCGACACCACAAACTCCGTTCCTCGCCCAAGTCGGGGGGCGGAGACGCACCAGTAGACGTGCGTGTGAATGGTGGGATGTTGAACGGCAAGAGTCACCGGCCTATTGCCGGGGACTGATTGCCGGGAGTCCACATCAAAGCCCCACCCTCAGGGAGCGAGCGGGGTATCCCGCGAGCGAGCAGGGTGGGGTAGTTTACTCCAGCAGCGTCGTGACGGGGCCGTCGAAGTTGAGGATGACTGCCTGGGCGCGGTCGCCGAAGACGGCCTTGCCGGCGGGCGAGCGCTGGCGCCCGCTCAGGAAGACGTGGTCGGCGCCGACCTGGGTCGCCGTCTCGAGGATGCCGTCGGCGGCCGCCCCCTCGTCGGCGATGACCGTCCCCGTCACGTCCCAGTCCAGGTCGAGGTCGTTGTAGCGGTCGCGGACGGCCTCGCGGGCCTCCTGTTTCGCCGCGCCGAGGACCGTCTCGTTCCCGTAATCGGTGTGTTCCGCGCTGGCGACGGCATCGAGCGTCTCGGCCACCTCGTCGAACTCCTCCTCGGTCATCGGGGCCAGCACCGTCAGGTGCGCGTCGACGCCGGCCGCGAGTTCTCCCGCCTCGGCGAGCAGTTCCATGCCGTCCTCGTCGTAGACTGCGAGCGCTTCGTCCATACCCCAAGGATCACCGACGGTCACTTAATACCGGCCGGTTCGACGAAATCCGGAAACGATTTACAACCGACCGTATCACCGGTAGCGGCCCCGCCCCTCGACGTCCGCCAGGCGGGCCAGCACCGCGTCGGCCCGCTCGCTCCGCTCGCGGTAGGCCGCCTCGGCCGCCGCCCGCAGTCGTTCGGCGTCGTCGGCCGTCCCGTCCAGGCTCCGCCCGAAGACGTGCAGGTCGACCGCGTGGTCCTCCTCGTCGCGGCTCGAATACCCCAGGCCGAAGTCGATGAGGTAGGTGCGCTCCTCGCCCACCCGGACGTTGCGCGTCGTCGGGTCGCCGTGGACGATGCCCGCGTCGTGCAGCGCCGCGAGGTGGCGCCCGACCGCCCGGACGCGCTCGGCATCGGGCGCCGCCCGCAGGTCGCAGTCCCCGACGTACCCGAAGGTGATCGTCGCCTCGCGGACATCGACGTCCCGGACGACCGGCGTCGGGACGCCCTGCCGGCGCGCCTGACTGGTGAGTCGCGCCTCCCGCCGGGTCCGCTCGCGGCGCAACCGCTCGTCGAGCGCGGGATGGCGATAGGTCCGGGGCGGACGGCGCTTGACGACGCGCCCGTCGACGAACGCCACCGTCGCCTCCGCGCCCTGCTGGGTCGTCGTCTCGCCGTCCTCGCCGGCCGGCCCGTGCTCCCGACCGCCGGTCGGTTCGGCCTCGCCGGCCGCCTCGGAGGCTCCAGCCCCGCCCCCGGCGGACCGCTCGGGGTCGGCCTCGCGCCAGGTGACGGGCACCTCGTCGGGCCTGAAATCCGAGTCGATGCCCGAGTCGGCGACGGCGAGCGTATCGCCCGCGGCGGCCATCTTCGCGCCCAGCACCGCGATCATGCCGGCGTTGTCCCGCAGAAAGCGGTCCTCGGGGACGTACAGGTCGGCGCCGCGCTGGTCGCACATCTCCCCGAGCATCCGCTGGAGGCGGTCGTTCTGCCCGACCCCACCCCCGAGGACGAGTTCGTTCCGGCCGGTCAGCGAGAGCGCGCGCTCGCTGCCCTCGGTGAGCATCGCGAACACCGTCTCCTCCAGGCCGCGACAGACGTCCGCGACGGGGACGCCGTCGTCGACGGCCGCCTTCGCGGCAGAGGTGATCCCGGAAAAGGAGAAGTCCATCCCCTTGACGACGTACGGGAGTTCGTGATACTCGCCCTCGCGGGCGCGTCGCTCCACCTTCGGGCCGCCGGGGTGTGACCAGCCCAGGTGGCGGGTGAACTTGTCGATGGCGTTGCCGACGCCGGTGTCCATCGTCTCGCCGACCATTCTGTACTTGCCGTTGCGGTAGGCCAGGACGTGCGCGTTCGCGCCGCTGGCGTTCAGACACACGGGCGCGGAAAATCCCGAGCGGTGGCGCCCGACCTCGAGGTGGGCGACCATGTGGTTGACGCCCACGAGCGGGACGTCCAGTCGCCGTGCGACCGCCCGCGCCGCCGTCCCCGCGATCCGCAGACAGGGGCCGAGTCCCGGCCCCCGGGAGAAGGCCACCGCGTCGACGGGTGGGTCGTCACTGCCCCGGTCAGCGTCGCCCCGCGCCTGCTCGCGTGCCTCCGCCAGCGCGCGCTCGACGACCCGCGGGACGGCGTCGCTCATGTGCTCGGCGGCCTCGCGGGGGTGGATGCCGCCGCTGTCGGGCCGGTAGGCGTCGGTCTCGATGGTCACCGCGTCGTTCGCGGCGTCGTAGACGGCGGCGCTGGCCGCCCAGGCGGTCCCCTCGATGCCCAGCACCCGTCGCAGGTCCCGCGGGTCGTCGGTCGACGCCATCTGTTCATCACCGCTTCGGGTGCCCGCGGAAAAGACGACTTCGGTCCGTCGCCACAGCGAGACACCGGTCGTCGGGTCGCTAGGACCGGGCGCGGATGGCCGCTTCCCCAACGGCCAACACCCTCGGGAGCGAGCGGATGGTATGTTCGATATCCACGCGACCAAGTGGGCGACCTACCCGGACGCGAGCGAGCGAGAATTCGTCGAGCGTGTCGCGGCCGCCGGGGCCGACGGCGTCGGCCTGCTCGGCTGGCGCGACGCCGACGTCGACGCCCTGCTGGCCGCCTGCGACGAGCACGGCATCGAGTGGACGAGCACCGCGGCCGGCGGCGCCGCGGGCAACGGCGGCGACGCCGACGCGCCCTCGGTCACCGACCCGGAGTGCCACGACGACGCCGTCGCGGCCATCGAGGAGACCTGCGAGACGGTCGGCGAGTACGTCGACCGCGTCATCGTCACGGTCGGGCCCGACCGGCAGGCCCTGGAACGCGCCACCCAGACGACCGCCATCGTCTCGGTCCTGCGGGCGGCCGCGCCCGCCGCGGCCGCGGCCGACGTCACGCTCGTCGTCGAACCGCTGAACGCGCGGGTCGACCACCCCGGCTACTTCCTCAGGACCGTCGACCACGGCGTCGAGGTCGTCGAGGCCGTCGACCACCCGAACGTGGCCCTGCTCTTCGACGTCTACCACCAGCAGGTCACCGAGGGCGACCTGATCTCGCGGATCGAGACCGTCGCTGAGTACGTCGGCATGTACCACGTCGCCGACGTCCCCGGCCGCCACGAACTCGGCACCGGCGAGGTCAACTGGGCGAACGTCTTCGCGGCGGTCGCCGACACCGGCTACGAGGGCAGCGTCGGCCTGGAGTACGTCCCCCAGGCCGACACCGGCGAGACCATCGAACACGCCGTCTCGCTCCGGGACGACTGCTACGAGTAGCGTTCCGTTCAGAGGACGGCATCAGTAGCGTTTGCCTCAGAGAGTTCGGCAAGAGAGCGCCTGCAAACAGCGTGAAAGCCCCGAGGCGTTCGACTCGGGGGCTTCGCTGCGCTCCTCGCTCACTACATTCGCTGTGGTGCTTGCGTTAGCCGCCGTCGTCGAACGCCTCGCCCCTTTCAGTCCCGCCCGACCCGGACAGTCAAGGCGGGCGGGACTGAAAGGGGCCGCTCTCCGCGGGAACAGCGTGGCGGCTGTACTCACAAGTCACTTCCAGGGGTTCGAAACGAGGTCGTCCGCGACGTCGGCCCCGACGTCGAGGCGGCAGTCGGTCATCGGCGCCGCGATGCAGGTGAGGACGTACCCCCGTTCGCGGTGGCGGTCTTTCAGCGCCCGGGGCGGCCGCCGATGGACCAGATCGCCCGACAGCAGGCGAGCGGTGCAGGTCGCACACGCGCCGGTCCGACAGCCGAAGGGCAGCGCCACGCCCGCCGCCTCGGCGGCCTCGAGCACCGTCTCGTCGGCTCCGACAGCGACCATCTCCTCGCGACCGTCGCGCCAGGCGAGTTCGACCCGGTGCTCGCCCGCCCCGTCCGGGTCGCCGTCGCCGGACATCTACTGCCAGACGTCGCTGGTGCAGTCGCCGTCGGGCCAGCGGATCTCGTGAGCGCGGGCCGGCCCGTGGGGCATCTCCCCGAAGTCGACGAGGAAGTCCTCGTCCAGCGTCATCGTCCCCTTCCGCGGGTTCACGTCGGCCTTGCACATGACCGACCCCTTCTCGCCCTCCTCGGGGAAAAACTGGTCGTCCCACGACGAGAACAGCGACGTCGTCCAGTAGAGGCGCTCGCCGTCGAGGCTGAGTTGCAGCATCTGCGGGCCGGCGACCAGTTCCCGTCCCTGGACCTCCCGGATGTCGCCGAAGTAGCCGCCGATGGAGATGGAGTCGGCCCGCCGGGGGTTCGAGGGGTCCGAGACGTCGTACATCCACACCTCGCCGTGGAGCCAGTTCGACCCGAACAGGTAACGGTCGTCCATCGAGACCAGGATGTCCGTCGGGAGCGCGGGGACGGGCATGTCCCAGTCGGGGTGTTCGCGGTCGTCGAACTCGATGACCGGTTCGGCGTGGTACTCGCCGTCGTCCTCGTGGAAGTGGATGATGTTCGACGAGAGGGCCGCGCCGACGTAGCCGTGCGTGCTCTCGGGCGTGTGCAGGAAGCGGGCTTCGAGGGGGATCAGCCCCTCCTCGCCCAGGTCGATGGTCCGGTCGACGACGCCTGCCTCCCAGTCCCAGAAGTGCAGGCGCTGGCCGTAGTTGCCCGCCTCGACGTCCTCCAGGTCGAAGCCGGGGTAGTAGGTCTTCGGCGCGGCCCACTCCGTCGAGACCATGACGTTCCGGCGCGGCTGGTACCAGAAGTCGTAGTTCATCTCGATCTCGCCGGGCGGGTCCCAGCGACCCTCGACCTCGAAGTCGTCGTCGAGTTCGAGAAAGCCGCCGGGGAGGTCGCCGTCGGCGTCGCCCAGCATCGAGATGAGGATCTCCCCGTCGGGGATGCAGTGGACCGTGTGGGGCGCCGAGAGGTCGTGCTCGTAGACTTCCTCGGGTTCGATGACCGTCTCGAACTCGGGGTCGCGGCGCTCTTGCGTGTCGACGACGTGGATCCGCGAGGAGCGCTGGCCCGGGATGACCAGGTGCTGGCGTTCCAGTCCGTCGACGTGACACGACGACGAGCAGGCGTTCCACCCGAAGTGGTGGAGTTCGTCGCCCCTGTTGGGCATCTCCAGGCGCTCGACCACCTCCCCGTAGGTGTCCGAGTCGGGGTCGACGTCGACCACCGCCAGGAAGTCCGGCGCATCAACGTCCGTCCCGACGTACAGCCCCATCACGTAGGCCGTCTGCTCGCGCTCGGCATCCTCGACGGCGGCCTGGGGCGTCGCGTACCCCGGCCCCTCGACGCCGTCCTCGTGGTCGTGGTGTGCGTGCGGTTCCGCGTCACCGGGCCGTTCGGCGTCGCTCATGTGCCACCGTACGTGATCAACCGGTATAAAGACGGCAGTCGAGCGACGCGCGGCCGCGCGGTGGACCCCGAGCACGCAGGCGCGAGGCGGTCGTCCGTCGTCGCGGCGATGGCCAAAGGCCTTGGTCGGGGCGCACACACGACCAGGTATGCGAACGACCGACGCCCTGCGAGGGCTCGAATGTCTGGACTGTAGCGAGCTGCTCGATCCGGCAGTGGCCGGCGGCAGGTGTCCCGACTGTGACGGCATCCTCGACCCGACCTACGACTACGACGCGGCCGACCTGTCGCTCGATGCGGGCGCCGTGGGGTCGATGTGGCGCTACGCCGACCTGCTGCCCTTCCCCCGGGAGGCAGCGGTCACGCTCGCCGAGGGCGGGACGCCGCTGGTCCCCTGCCCGGGCCTCGCCGAGTCGTGGGGCGTCGGCGAAGTGTACGTCAAAGACGAGGGGCGCAACCCGACGGGGACGTTCAAGGACCGCGGGCAGTCGGTCGCCGTGACCGCCGCCCGCGAGCACGGCGCCGAGGACGTCGCGCTCGCCTCGGCGGGCAACGCGGGCCAGGCCGCTGCGGCCTACGCCGCCGCCGCGGGCCTGGACGCCCACGTCTTCCTCCCCGAGCGGGCGGGGTTCACCCAGAAAGCGATGGTCGAGGTCCACGGCGGTGACCTCTCGGTCGTCGACCCGGTGGGCGGCGACTCCCGGATCGGCGACGCCGGCGCGGCGTTCGAGGCCGCGATGGAGGACGACTGGCACCCCGTCCAGACGTTCGTCACGCCCTACCGTCACGAGGGCAAGAAGACGATGGGCTACGAGATCCTCGAACAGCTGGACTGGACGGTCCCGGACGGCGTCGTCTACCCGACCGGCGGTGGGGTCGGCCTCGTCGGCATCCACAAGGCCGCCCGTGAACTCCGGGACCTCGGCCGGGTCGAGGCCCTCCCGGGGATGTACGCCGCCCAGTCGACCGGGTGTGCGCCCGTCGTCGAGGCCTACGAGGCCGGCCGGGACCGCCACGAACCCTGGGAAGACGTGGAGACGGTCTGTGGCGGCATCGCCATCCCCGACCCCGGGGCGAGCGATATCGTTCTGGCGGCCATCCGCGAGAGCGACGGGGGCGCGGTCGCCACCGACGACGACGCCATCCTCGACGCGGCGCTCACGGTCGCGCGGGAGACGGGCCTGGAGATGGCACCGACCTGCGCGTCGGCGGTCAGCGGTGCGGCGAAACTCGCCGCCGAGGGCGAGTTCGGTCCCGACGACACGGTCGTGATACTCAACACCGGGGCGGGGAACAAGGACGCCGACGTCCTGCGCTCTCACGCCGGCCGCCGCCGGGGTGGGTCCTGACTGGGTTCGCATCCGGTGTCGTCCCCTCGGAGTCGCCGGGCCGCTCTCACCATGCACTCGCCGGCAGGCGCGTTTTCCGGCCGAACCGCCAACTCTCTCGCATGGTTTCGGTCTCCGGTGCACGGCAGTTCCTGACCCGAGTTTACACGGATTTCACGGACAAGAACGTGCCGTTCATGGCGGCGGGTCTGGCCTACAGCGCGTTCGTCTCGCTGGCGCCGCTTCTGGTCCTCGCGTTCCTCGTACTCGCCCTGGTCGGCAGCGGCCTCGAAACCCGCATCGTGGCGTTCACCGAGCAGTGGCTGCCGGGACCGATCGCCGACGTCATCAGGCAGGTGGTCCAGGACCAGTCGGGCGTCGGAAGCGCGTCGGTCCTCGGGCTCGTCGTCCTGGTCTGGGGGGCGCTGAAGGTCTTCCGCGGTCTGGATACGGCCTTTTCGGAAATATACGAGACCGTCGACGACAACTCGTTCGTGGACAAGCTGCGGGACGGGACCGTCGTCCTCTTCGCGCTCGAGGTCGCGGTGCTGGCCACGATCGGGACGAGCGCCGTCTTCGCTGGCTTCGAAGACGCGGTCCCGTTCGGCGAGTCCCTCGTGCCGCTGGTGTTGCTCGGCGGCCTCGTCGTCGCCTTTCTCCCGATGTACTACGTCTTCCCGGACTGCGACCTGGGCCTGTGGGACGTCCTCCCCGGGGCGCTGTTCGCCGCGGTCGGCTGGGCGGCGTTCCAGGGCCTCTTCCAGGCGTATCTCGCTGTCTCCGACCCCGGAACGGGAAGTTTCGCCGGCAGCATCATCATCGTGGTCACCTACCTCTACTTCTCGGCGCTCGTCCTCCTCCTGGGCGCTGTCATCAACGCGGTGGTCGGCGGGCACTCCTCCGGCCGCCCCGGCGGCGTCGGCGAGGACGCGAAACCGCGCCGGACGCGACGCGAGGCGTCGCTCGACCGGGCGGAACTCGACGCCTACCTCCGGGTGTTGCACGAACGGCTCTCGACCACGTACGACGTCGCGGGGGAGGACGACCTCCTCCCGCGGCCCGACGGTGAGGTCCGCGTCGTCGAGTACACGACGGAAGACGAGGGGCAGGCTCCCCGCTGGGCGGTCGAACTCAGCTGGACGCCCGCGACCGACCCGGCGACCGAACGGTCGGAAGAACCGACCGCTCCCGCGGCCGCCGACTGATACGGATGGCGCGACGGGTTTCGTCACGTCACCCGAGACTGATCAGCGTCACGCCGGCGACAGCGAACCCGGCGGCGGTCAGGCGGATCCGCATGGCTTCCTCGCCGAGGACAACGCCGCCGAGGACGACCGTGACGACGGCCGAGGAGTTGATGACGGGCGAGGCGAGACTCGCCGGGAGCGTCGAGAACGCGAGCATGACGAGGTGCTCCGCGACGGCGAGCAGGAGGCCGAGTCCGACGAAGATCCCGGCGTCGTCGCGGACGCCCGCGGGCACCCGCCCGAGCGCGAGCGGTGCGAGCGCGACGGGGAGGCCGACGAACAGCGCGAGATTGACGGTCTCGGGCGCCATCGCGAGTTCCTGGGTCAGGAAGCGCTTGCCGACGTCGGTGACGCCGAAGGCGGCGGCGCTCGCGAGGGCGAACTGCGCCGGGCGCGAGCGCGCAGCCTGTTTGAGCGGTTCGACCAGCCGGCCGGGTTCGTAGTTGGCGACGTACACCGCGGCGGTCGCGACGACCACGCCGGCGAACTGGAGCGGCGTGAGGTGTTGCTGGAGGGCGACCACCTCGACCGGGACGACGAACACCGGGATGAGCTTGCTGATGGGCGCGACGTAGGAGACGTCGCCGAGCGAGATGGCGCGAAAGGACGCGAGCACCGCGAGCGAGGACCCGGCGACGACGAGCGCGAGCGCGCCGAACGTCTCCGGGCCGGCGTCGGTCGGCACGTACCGCCCGTCGATGGTCACGAGGGCGATGGGGACGTACCAGACCAGCGAACAGAGGTAGGTGAGCGCGACGTAGACCGTCGCGGGGTAGTGAGCGACGTAGCGCTTGATGAAGAACATGTACACGCCGAGCAGAACGGCCGAGACGGCGGCGCACACCAGCCCGAGTTCGATGGCGGCCACAGACGGTGGATCCGCGAGCGCGCACAAGAGTCTGTGGCTTCCGGTCGCGCTCGCTGATAGTCCGCGGGGAGAACCGCGGTCCGACGTGGGGTCGCCAAACTGCCGGAAGGCCCACCTTTTACCCGCTCTAATCCCAGGTTCGGGTATGGATACGCGCACACTCGGCAGCACCGGCGCGGCGGTCACGGAGATCGGGCTGGGCACCTGGAACGTCGGGCCCGTCTGGGACGACGTGACCGACGAGACGGTCCTGGAGACCCTGGAGACGGCGCTCGATTCGGGGATGAACCTCATCGACACCGCG
Source organism: Halobacteriales archaeon QS_5_68_33 (assembly GCA_003023785.1). GTDB lineage: Archaea > Halobacteriota > Halobacteria > Halobacteriales > Haloarculaceae > QS-5-68-33. The sequence continues at coordinate 14,600 of PXRS01000080.1, forward strand.
GAGGTGTACGGCGACGGGCGCGCCGAGCGCCTCATCGGCGAACTGCTCGCCGACCACGCCGACGAGGCGGTGTTCGTCCCCACGAAGGCCGCCCCCGACGAGGACGAACGCCACTCCGAGGAAGGCCTGCGCGAGTCCGTCGCGGGGTCGCGCGAGCGACTCGGCGTCGACTCGCTGGACCTCGTCCAGTTGCACTGCCCGGAGACCGCGGCGTTCTACGAGCCCGAGACGTTCGACGTGCTCGAAGACCTCAAGACGGAGGGGAGGATCGACCACGCGGGCGTGAGCGTCGAGAGGGTCGAGGAGGCGACGAAGGCCATCGAGTACGGCGTCGTCGAGACGGTTCAGGTCATCTTCAACCCGCTCCGCCAGCGGCCGGCCGAGCGGTTCTTCGAGCGGGCCGCGAACGAGGACGTGGGGATCATCGTCCGGGTGCCGCTCGCGTCGGGGCTGCTCGCCGACGCCTTCGACGGCATCGAGGACTTCGGCGAGGACGACCACCGGCGGTGGGCTGCCGAGGAGGGCGTCGAGGCCGGCGTCGGCCGCAAGGGTGGCGAGACGTTCGCGGGCGTCCCCTTCGAGGACGGCCTCGCCGCGGTCGCGGACATGCGCCGACTCGTCCCCGAGGACGCGACGATGGCGCAGTTCACCCTCCGGTGGGTGCTCGACCACGACGCCGTCTCGACGGTGATCCCGGGGTCGACCTCGCCCGAGCACGTCCGGGAGAACGCCGCGGCCGCCGACCTGGCTCCGCTCTCACACGAGGCCCACGGCGCAGTACGGGACGTCTACGAGGCACACGTCAAGGACTACGTCCACCACCGCTGGTGAACGCTGCGTGTCGACGGGTCGGAAACGAGCGAACAGGGAGCGGGGCTTTCCCGCCGCTCACACCACGTCGGAGGCCGACGAGTTCGACCAGGTCGGCCAGTTGCGGGACAGTGTAGACGGTGAGGGCGACGTCGGCGCCGGTCGCCGTCGTTCCGGGAAGCGAGCGTTTTTTGTGATTGTCAGACATATTCACGGACGACACGCGCCCCCTGGGTGGGGGCCGTGGGGATGTATGCAGGATATCGACCCGACAGGCGGGTCGTCGGTAGCCGACGCGCTGGGACGGAAGGCCGCGTAACGACGGCCTCGAGTCGACGCCCCGACGGCTGTGCACGCCGTGCACAGTTCTCACGGGATAGCATTTTGCCAGTAGATTCCAGTGTAGAGAGCGTGAACTCGAAGGAGTCTGGCGGACGACAGCGGGAAACTGGGGACCGATCTTACACCCGTCGTCACGTGGTGGCGACGCTGGCAGCGGGCGGTGCCATCGCCGTAGCCGGCTGTTCTGGCTCGGACGAATCGGGAGCGGACACCGGAACGACCGCTCGACAGGCGCGCCCACTCAGGCCACGGAGACGGCGACGCCGACAGACACGGCCACACCGTTCCCGTTGCCGTCTCGGCCGGAGGGCTACGAGACGCCCGAGCCGCCGGCGTTCGAGGAACCGGACGAGGTCAGAGATGGCACGGAGATATTCCGCGGAGTCCCCTTCGAGGAGACGCCTGACGGCACGCTACATCTCGATCTGTACCTGCCAGCCGACGCGGACTCGGTCCCGCTGGTGGTCCACGTTCACGGCGGCGCGTGGCAGGGAGGCGAGCGGACCTGGTACCAGCCGTGGCACGCGGGACAGGGGATCGCGGCCGCGACGATAGACTATCGACTGAGTGGGACCGCCGAGTATCCTGCGGCGGTCCGGGACGTGGCGGCAGCGACCCACTGGCTCCGGACCTACGCCGCACCGGCGGCGGGGGTCGACCCGGAGCGCACGGCACTGCGTGGGAATTCAGCGGGAGCACACCTCGCCGGACTCCTTGCGATGGCACCGAACGAGGACAACTTCGAACCCGTCGGGATCGACGACCCCGACACTGAGGTCGACGCCTTCATCGGGGTCAGCGGCATCTACAATTTCGATGGCGACGACGACGGTGAGACACCTCCCGTCATCGAGCAGTTCTTCGGGTGTACGCGCTCGGAGTGTCCGGACACCTTCGACGAGGGGTCCCCGATCCAACACGTCGACGGTGACGACCCGGCCACGTTCGTTTGGCACGGACAGGCCGACGACGCCGTCCCCGACGACCAGACGATCGACTTCCGAGACGAGCTACGAGACGAGGGCGTCCCAGTGACCGTTCTCAACCCGGAGGAGGCCGGCCACGTCGTGAATCTAGAGGACCCGTGGCGCGAGGAGTTCCGGACGACTGAGCGGGAGTTCCTCTCGGACGAACTGGACCTCTGAGCGTTGGGCTCGGCCGTTCGAAGCGGCTCTGACAGGATGGTCTGTCGCCCCTCAGAACTCCGAAGCAGGTTT
>PXRS01000081.1 GCA_003023785.1 Halobacteriales archaeon QS_5_68_33
TGGTCGGTCATGCGTCGTCGGCGTCGGCGGCCGGAACCCGGATAAGGTATTTTCGAACTCGGGGTGGGCTTCCGGTAAACTCCCCCCGAAGTGGGGTCGGAGAGTCTTCAAATTCCATCCAAAATTCGGGACGCGTGCTCCGTCGTTGAAGCGGTATCTGACCCGCGCGCGCTGCCCGAAAACCTGCCCCGTGCGATGGGCGAAAACTCCTCAGCAAGCGGTAGCGCGGAGCCTCCGTCCTCAAGCGTGAGCGAAGCGAGCGGTAGGGCGGAGAGGAAGAGCGTTCGAAAGGTTTTCTTCCGTCCGTCTCGTGACAGTGAGCTACTGCCGTCCTCGCACAAGCCGGGGTCGGGAGGAGCCATGAGTAAACTGGCTCCTGTGGTGCGAGGCCGTCGGGCCTCGCACCCGACACTCGGGAACGACGACCGCGAACACATGCCACTGGCCTCTGTGTCCCCAAGTTGGGGTAGAGCGCGAGAACACCGGGAATTAAACCGGCGGGACAATCCACGGCATAGGTCCGGTAAGCGCGGGTCGCAGCAACCACTCCGACCCGCCGCCTCCACCGTGGAACGCAAAGAGGAAGCCGGGCCGCGTCCATGCACGGGGTCGCGGGGCACAATGTCGTTGCGGGAAAGCCCCGCCCTCAAGGAGTGACCGAGGGCCCCAAGGCCCGAGGGAGCGAGTAGGGCGGGGTAGTTTACACCAGCAGCGTATCGAGCGCGTCGGGGACGACGAGCACGTCGCTACCCGGTTCGACGGCGTCCTCGACGGACGGCCGGGCGTGCATGAGACACTCCTCGACTCGTGGAAGCGCCGCTCGCCGGTCCCCTCGCCAGCCCCCTCCGGGAGTTCGGCGGGAACGACGACCCGCCCGCCGTCTCGCGGGCTTCGCCCGCTCGACCCTTCGGCGGCGCGTGGCGCCGCCCGCAGCGGGTTGTTCGCCCCGAGGACCACGTAGGTCGCCGCCCGCGTCGTCTGGTAGAGGTTGGCGTCCTTGGGCGCGCCGACGCCCGCGACGACGGCGTCGTACTCGCGTTCCACCTCGGCCGCCAGGGCCGCCCGCGCGGTGTCCGCCAGGTCCCCGACGACGGCCCGCGGGTCGCCGGCGCTCGCGCCCAGGATCCCGCTCGGGCCGTGCGTGACGTTCAGCGCGAAGTCCACGCCCGCGAGGTCACCCGCCCGGTCGAGGAACGCCCGGAAGGGGTTGTCCTCCACGCGGCCGAGGCGGACGCCGTCGTTCGCGAGCATCTCCGGGCCGTGCGTGTAGCCGATCTGTGACTCGCTGCCGGCGCCGACCACGACGGTCTTCGCGCCGCCCGAGAACCCGGCGTACTGGTGGGGTTCGACCATCCCCGTCGAGACCACGCGGTCGGCCGCCGCGACCGTCTCGTGTATCTCGACCGGGACGCCGTCGACGGTCCCGACCGCCACCGTGGCCTCGGGGTCGTGGTTCTCCGCGAGGTCGGCGTGCTCGCCCAGCGCCGCCCGGAGTTCGTCGTCGGTCATCGGGCGATGGAGGCCCAGTCCGACGACGACAGACACCTGTTCGCGGGCGACGCCCGCGGCCGAGAGTTCCCCGAGGAGCACGTCGAGGAGTTCGTCGTCGGGCGTGGCGCGGGTCACGTCGGTCACGACGACGGCCACCTCCTCTCCGGGTTCGACGCGTTCGGCGAGCGGCGGGCCGTGCGGGTCGGCGACNNGTCGAGAATCTACTGGTCGACCGTCCGGGTCGCCGCGACCGGCGCGTGGTCGACGACCAGCGGCATCGCCACGATACCCAGCGCGAGCGCCGCGTCGGCGTTGCCCCCCGTCGTCACGAGCGCCGGTATCGAGAGGACGGCCGCCGCCGCGAACCCGTAGACGGCCCCGCGCTCGAAGATCACCGTTGCCCCCAGGAGGATCACGAGGCCGACGCCCACGCCGGCGACGACATCCCCGAGGTAGTGGACGCCGAGGACGACCCGCGAGAGCGAGATGGCGGCGACGAGGCCGGCGACGCCGGCGACCGCCCGGGGGTCACGAGCCCGGTCGAACGCCAGCAGCGCCCCGCCGTAGATGGTCGTCGCCGCGATAGCGTGGCCGCTGGGGAAGCCGACGGGGCTGGGTTCGACAGGGTAGCGTTGCATCGCGGCGGGCGGGCGCGGGAGGTCGAAGCCGTACTTCAGCGCGATCGTGACCGCGAGGCCGACGAACCCGACGCTGACGAGCGCGAGCAGTTCCTCGCGGTACTCCTCCAGGTTCCAGTACCCGACCGAGAGCGCGAGGACGAGGAACTTCGCGCTCCCGAGGAGTGTGACCGCCCAGACGACCGGGACCAGTTCGTCCGGGACCGCCTCCCGCAGGACTCGACTCGCCGCGACCAGTCTGAACACACCGACCGTGTGGCGGCGTCCGTTAGAAATTTTTCGACACCGCGGCGAGCCAGGACGGCTCCGCGGTGACCTCGCTCAAACGCTCGCTTGAGTCTCCGTGACCCATTTTTATACGGCGGTCCTCGACCCGGGTGTATGCGTCAGCGAACCGCCCTGGCAGGGGTCGCCGCACTCGCCGTCCTCCTCGTCTCCGCGGGCGTGGGCGGCGCGTTCGCCGTCGGCGGCCCCGCCGGCCCCCAGCAGGCACAGGCACAGAACGCGATGAGCGATACGGTCACGGTCTCCGGGTCCGGCGAGGTCCGCGCCCAGGCCGACCGCGCCATCGTGCGCGTCGCCGTCCTCTCGACCGGCGACGACATCGAGTCCGTCCGGACGGACCTCTCGGAGAACGCCACCTCGATGCGGGAGGCGTTGACCGATATGGGCGTCGACGAGAGCCAGATCCGGACGAACCACTACGACATCTCCTCGAACGAGCGCTACGGCCCGCGCGGCGAGGACGAACCCAGGTACCGCGCGATCCACTCCTTTACCATCACCGTCGAGGACCCCGACCGCGTCGGTGAGGTCATCGACACGGCCGTCGGGAACGGCGCCAGCGAGATAGACCGCGTCCAGTTCACCCTCTCGCCCGAGAAGCGCGAGGACCTGCGCGAGCAGGCGCTCGAGGCCGCCATGGACGCCGCCCGGACCGAGGCCAGCACCGTCGCCGAAGCCGAGGACCTGCGCGTCGACGGCGTCGACCGGATCACGACCACCGAGTTCAGTCGCTCCTCGCCCCGCACCGTCGCGGCCACGCCCGCGCCCGGCGGCGCCTCGACCTCGATCAGTAGCGGCCCCGTCACCGTCTCCGCCGACGTGACCGTCGTCTACGACGTGGAGTAGCGACGCGGCCGGAGCGGGCGACTACCGCGCCCACTCGACCATCCGGCCGTAGGTGTCGTCGGTCGAGAGCGCCTCGGCGTCGCCGACCAGGACGAGTGCCTTCTCCGCCCGGGTGAGCGCGACGTTGACCCGGCGGTAATCCTCGAATATCGGGCCGGAGAGGTCGCCCGTCGCGACGAAGGAGATGACAACCACCGCCTCGCTGGAGCCCTGGAAGCGGTCGACGGTGTCGACGGTCACCGCCCCGGGCACGCGGCTGCCGATCTCGGCAACCTGCGCCCGGAAGGGCGCGATCACCCCCAGATCCCCGGGGTCGACGCCCGCGTCGAGGTACGTGTCGACCACGTCGGCGACCGCCGCTGCCTCCTCGGGGTTGGTGTTGCCCCGCGCGTGCCCGTCGGGGTCGACGAACGCCACCCGGTCCTGAAGGTGCTCGGGGAGGCTGTCGACGTCGACGCCCGGCACCTCCCGGAGGTGCTGGCCCGCCACCTCGGCGGTGGCCGGGCGCAACTGCCCGTCGTAGAACTCCCGCGAGGCGAAGGCCTGGATCCGCTGGGCCATCCGGTACTGCCGGTCGAGCAACACCGACGCGTCCGGATACCGCTCGATGAGGCGCTCGAACAGCGACCGGGAGAGCCCTGCACCGGGCTCGTCGACCCCGTCGCTTCCCGTCCGGTCCTCCTCCGCGCGCACCACGGGTGGAAGTTGTTGGTGGTCGCCGACGAGGACGAACCGGTCGGCGAGCGTCGTCGCCGCCAGGGTCCCGGGTTCGGTCAACTGGCCGGCCTCGTCGACGACGGCGACGCCGAACGCCTGTTCGCGCACGACCCGCGACCCGCATGACGCGGTGGTCGCCGCGACGACGTCGGCGTCCTGGAGTTCCCCGGCGCGCTCGTCGGGGTCGCCCGCCCGTTCGAGCCGATAGGGCTGGATGTCCTCGCGAACGCCGCTCTCGGTGCCGACCCGCAGGAAGTCCTCGAAGCCTTGATCGCGCAGTTCCCCCAGGGCGTTGTCGACGGCGCGATTGGTAAACGCCGAGAGCAACACCCGCTCGCCGCGGTCGACGAGCGCCTGCACTGTCCGTGCGAGCGTGTAGGTCTTGCCCGTCCCGGGTGGTCCGTGGACCAGCGCGCAGTCCTCGGCGCCCACCGCCAGCCGGACCGCCTCGTTCTGGGCCGCGTTGTTGTCGACGAACGTCTCCGCGACGTCCGCGAAGCCGGGTTCGCGCCGCCCGAAGAGGACGTCCTTCTCGCCCGGCGACCGGGTGAGGACGGCGTCGTGCAGCGCCGTGAGCATTCGGTCGGTCGACAGTTCGGAGGGGTAGACGTCCAGGCGGCGCAGTTCGAGTGGTTCGTCGGCGGTGACGACCACCAGGTCGGGTTCCAGGCGCTCGACGCGGGCGAGTTCGGCCGCGCCGCCGACGGGGTCGCCGTCGCTGGCGAGCACCAGGTCGCCCTCCCGGATCTTCGAGACGGCGCCGGTCCCGCGGGCGCGCAACTCCCAGCGACCGCCGTCGAGTTCCCGCCGTTCGAGCGGTTCCAGGTCCACCAGCGCCCGGTCGTCGTCGGCCCGCTCGGCGGGCGACTGCTCCCAGAGTTTGGCGTACTCGCGGTGGATCGCCCGGCGCTCGCGCTCTATCGACCGATAGACCCTGTCGACGTAAGCCCGCTCCTCCTCCGGAACGGGCGTCCCGACCTGGCCGGCCTTGGACTCCTGGTCGAGGCGGCCCGAGACGGCCATGCAGGTGTCCTGCTCGAAGCAGTACTCGCACGTGGCGTCGGCCTCGTAGCCCGTCGGCACGCCCGCGTCGTGTTCCATCGCCGCCAGCGCGTTGCGCGTCCGGAGGACGAACGTCAGCAGGCCGGACCCGATGGAGAACTCCTTGGCCGGCGAGAGGTCGCCGTCGGCCTCGGCCCTGTCGAGGGCGGCGTTCTTCGTGTAGAGCAGGGTTCCGGTGTCGGGCGGTTCGCCGCGGCGCTCGCCCAGGAGCAACGCGTAACAGGTCGCCTGCACCTTGTCGTGAAAGCGGGGGTCCCGGCGGGTGTTCTTGCCGGTCTTCAGCTCGACGGGCATCCCCCGGCGGACGGCGTCGGCCCGCCCCTTCAGCCCGTAGGTCTCGCTGACGAGCGTCATCTCCGAGCGCCACTCGCTCTCCGCGGGAGCGAAGTCCCGCTCCGAGCTGTCGGCGCCAGCGGGCGCTCCGTCCGTCCCGGTGAGGGTGCCCTGCTGGAGCCACCCCTCGATGGCGGCGCCGTGCTGGCGCACCTCCTCGCGGACGGCGTCGGCGTCCTTGCCGAGCAATCCCAGGTCGAGTCCCGCCTCCTCGACCCGTTCGCCGACGGCCGCGTCCAGGTCCCGGCCCCGCAGCAGGTCGCCGAACACCTCGTGGACGATGGTCCCCTTGACCACGGGGTAGGCGTGGGGCGTGCCGCCGAGTTTGTTCAGGTAGTACATCCGGGGGCACTGCACCCACGAGCGGACGTCGGTCACGTCGACGAGGAAGTCCGGTTCGACGACGACCATCGAGTCGCCGGTCGTCGCGTACTGCTGTTCGCCGCGGTACTCGCGCTCCTCGGGGTTCGTCACCGCCAGTTCCATCCCGGGTTCGAGGTACTCCGCGGTTTCGGTCCACTCCCCCCACAGCGTCACCGTCGTGGGTTCGCCCCGCCCGCGGTCCGGCCGGAGCGTCACCTCCAGGAGGTCGCTCTCGCCGTACTGGGTCGAAACCGTCCGGGGGTCGTCGACGCCGACAACCACGCCGCGTACTGTCACGCTCCGGGTTCGGGACGCCGACGCGAAAAACCCTGTCGGTTGCTCCGGCGGCCGGCCGCCCGGTGACTGGTCACCGGACGACGTCCGCGGAGTCGACGCCCTCGGCGGTCGCCTCGGCCAGGCGCTTGACGTGAATCCACTGCCCGCACCGTTCCGGGCAGGCGAGCGGAACCGGCGGATACCGACGATAACCCGTGCCGGGACTGTTACAGTTCGAACGAGTCCATGCGGACGATCACGTCGCCGCTACTGTGAACGGTGACCTGCCGATCGGCAACGCTGAACGTCACGGTGATGTCGTTCGGCGTCGCTGACGAGTCATTCGACCGCATAAGTGCATCTAACGCGTCGGGGTCGACGAACTCGTACAGCGGTTCGAGGGCCGTCGTCTCCCGGTCGAGAGCGACCGCGATCGTCTCGATGACAGCTATCTGCGGGGGCGTCGATGCCCACTCGTACCGGGCGCGAACGGTCCCGTCCGCCCCGCTGGATTCCGCCCCGCCGAACGTTCGGTCCGACTCGTTAGTCATCGACGCTCTCCTTCGAGGTCCGGTGCTGAATGGGTGTGTCGTTCATGGTCTTGCACAGGTGGGTCGTTTTCCTCCAGCCACCGCGTGAAGGTGGCTTTCAGTACGACCGCGAGACTGTTCGTTTTGCCGGACCCCCCAGATCACAGTCTTCGACCGCGGGTCCGTCGGGGCCGCGTCGGTGACATTGACGAGCGCGCTCACGAGCGTCCGCGCGGCACACGCACCGTTATCAACCGGATCGCTGCCCATTGTCCGGTGATCTCGGCCCTGTTCAACCCCAGCCACGGAGACTGGCTGGGTCCGACACGCATCGGGTCGTGGTTGAAACATGATTTCCGAGTCGCGTGCTAGGGTGTCACTATGACACCGATTGGCATAATACTTTTGTGATTAAATAAGTAAAAGTCAGAGAGCAGTTGAGAATCGCTAGACGTGAGCGATTATTTCGTAATAATATTTGTGATTGTCCGGGTGACAACAGAACCCGGGAACGGTCGATCGAGGTTACAGCTCGACCGGCGTTTCAAGCGTGGGGTCGGCATCGAGGATCGTAGACACGGTTGGCTGTGCCTGCTCGAACTGCTCGGTCGGTTCCACGACCCGTCGGTCCGGATCATAGGTGACGAGCCCTGCCGAGGCCAGCTTCGGGAGGTGCTTGTGATGAAGCGAGCGACGGATCTCCGTTAGTACGTCCTCGGAGGCCTTTGCCGGTGCTGTCTGATGGTTGTACTTGAGGACGCTTTGCGTGAGGTCATGCAGCGTCACCGACCGCTGTTCTGCTGCGAGCGTCGCGAGCACGATCCGGCGATGCTGGTCTCGACACAGGTCGAGAATCGAGTCGAAGGTGGAGGAGGTTTTACCCATACAGCAGTGCAGGCGACTGTCGCCAATCACGCTGACTATTTCACATACAAACCGTTTTTAAATATCCGACTCGAATCGGTCTTCGACGGCGTCGACGAATCGAATCTCGTTCACGCCGGGATGCTCGGTGAACGCGCTCTCGATGTCGTCGATCTCGGTGCCCGGACCCAGAAGTAGGGGCTTATCTGAACACTACCAAAGGGCTACGGCTGATACGGTCGGTTGTCAATCAGTCGTCCTCGGCGGCGTCGACGGCCTGCTGGGCGACGCGCTCGCTGGCCTGTTCGACGAAGTCGTCGGGAAGTTTCTCGATTTCGCCGGCCTGGACGCGCCAGAGGTTGGCGTAGAGCCCGTCCTCGGCGAGCAGTTCGTCGTGCGTGCCGCGCTCGACGATCTCGCCGGCCTCGACGACGAGGATCCGGTCGGCGTCCCGGACCGTCGAGAGGCGGTGGGCGATGATGAAGGCCGTCCGATCGGCGGCCAGTTGGTCGATGGAGCGCTGGATGAGCATCTCCGTCTCCGTGTCGACGGCGGAGGTCGCCTCGTCGAAGATCAGGATCGAGGGGCGCTGGAGGATGGTGCGGGCGATGGCGACGCGCTGGCGCTGCCCGCCCGAGAGCTTGACGCCGCGCTCGCCGATGTCCTGGTCGTAGCCGTTCGGGAGGTTCGTGATGAACCCGTGGGCCTCGGCGCGCTTGCAGGCGTCTATCACGTCCTCGCGGGTGGCATCGAACTGGCCGTACTTGACGTTCTCCTCGACGGTGCCGTCGAACAGGAAGTTGTCCTGGCCGACGTACCCCATCGACCCCCGCAGGCTGTGGAGCGTGACGTCGCGCACGTCGTGGCCGTCGACCCTGACGGCGCCCTCGTCGACGTCGTAGAGCCGCAGGAGGAGCTTCACGATGGTGGTCTTGCCCGCGCCCGTGGGGCCGACGAGGCCGATCGTCTCGCCGGGTTCGACCTCGAAGTCCACGTCGTCGAGGATGACCTCGTCCTCGTCGTAGCTGAAGGTGACGTCATCGTACTCGACGCGCCCCTCGACGCTCTCCAGGTCGAACGCAGCCGGGTCGTCCTGGATGCGGACGGGGAGGTGCATGACCCCGAGGATGCGCTTGGTCGAAGCCTTGGCGTCCTCGTAGCGCTCGATGACGTTCGCCATCTGGGCCAGCGGGTTGACCAGCCGCTGGGTCAGGAGGAGGAACGTCACGAGGGTCCCGACCTGGAGTTCACTGGTGAACGGTCCCGGTGGTCCGTTCAGTATCCAGAGGCCGCCGACGACGAACGTCGCGATGAACGCGAGCGAGGTGAGCACCCGGAGCCCCGGCCGGTAGACGAAGTTCAGCCGCAGGGCGAGCCAGTCGAGCCTGAAGTACCGATAGGAGTGGTCCCTGACGCGGTCGTCCTCGTAGCTCTCCGTGCTGGAGGCTTTGATGACCTGGATCCCGTTGAGGTTGTTCTCCAGCCGGCTGTTGAGGTCGCCGACGGACTCCCGGATGTCGGCGTAGCGCTCCTCCGCGAGCCGCATGTACCAGTAGGTGAACACCGCGGAGATGGGGATGACGAGCAGCGTCACCGTGGCGAGTTCGGGCTGGAGCGCGACGAGGATGACGGCGGTCCCGCCCATCAGGACGATGAGCTGGATCATCTCGCCCATCATGTTGTCGAGGAACCGCTCGAGGCGGTTGGTGTCGTTCGAGAGAATGGCCATGAGTTCGCCCGTCTGCATCTCGTTGAAGAAGTCCATGTCCAGGCGCTGCATCTGCTGGTAGGTCGCCGTGCGCGCCTCGTGTTTCACGCGGTGCGAGAAGAGATTCAGCGACGACGCCCGGGCGAATATCAACAGTGCCTGCCCGACCAGCGCCACGCCCATCAGCCCGATCGAGAACCAGAACTGGCTCGTCTCCGTGTTCGGCAGCCACGCGGTCGGAACCAGCGGGAGCGTGTAGGGCTGGGGGTCCGGCGCGAATATCGCGTCGATGGCGACGCCCAGCACGACCGGCGGGATCAGCGAAAAGAAGCGCGACCCGATGCTCGCCAGCACGCCGACGACGAACCACCGCCGGTTGCCCTTGCCGAACCGCTGGATCAGCTCGAACAGCGGGTGTTCTATCCCCTCGCGGTGTCGCTCGATGTATTCCGCGTCGATCTCGTTTTCCGTGCTCATTCGAGTGGTAGCTAACTCGCCCGTTAGTCGGTTCCACCTAAAAGGCGGGCGGTCGACTACAGATTCGCCGCTTGTTCGCACTGCCGGCTGTAAGCCTGTCGAGAATTTCGCCGCCCCGGGACGGCAAACATCTTTACGAGAAGGTGTCATAGAATTGTTCCCATTCTCTCGATGCCATTCCCCGGTAAACGGTCAGTACAGGGAGTAGCGGTATCAGTTCGACTCGGCACAGCAGCCGCGACCGCACTCGTGCTCAGGGGATGGAAGCCCTCGGCGGGTTCCGGTCCCGGGACTCGCTGCGCCCGCCTCGCCCTTCCAGTCCGCCAGGAGAGCGAGCTCTCCTGAGCCCTGCCTCACTCTGTTCGGCAGGACGCCAGGAACCGCCCCGCACGGCAACCGCAGGCCACGACCCTCCCCAGCCGATTCACTCGCTCCTCCGTCGCTCGCTCATCCCTCGCGCGGCGCTGTCTCGGGATGAAACCCTCGACAGCGCGCGCCACCGCCGGCGGTAACTGTGCACATCTACGTACCGGGGTGTTTACTGTGGAAATAGATGAAATCAACTTCATTGAAAGCGTTCTATGACACCCTCTTACGAAGTTATAGCCGGCAGTATCAGCGGAACCGAGAGGTTCGACGGGCCTGTCCAGTCTCGCGGTTCGGAGGGGAACGGGGCTGTTCATACTGTCGGACACAAGTACGTGAACGTGCTCGTCGACGTTCGGGAACATGCATCTCGAAGACCCCGAAACAGTCACCGGAGCGGTGGCATCACTTGTGTCCGACAGTATCAGTCCCAGAAACTCCGCGTCCGGGCGTACTCGCGTTCCCGCCGGAGGATGTCGCGGTAGAACTCGTCCTCGTCCTCGCGGAGTTTGTTGATGATCCGTGCGGCGTTGTGCGGGCCGACTCCGCGCGCCGCGAGCGCGACGACGGCCCGTTTCCCGTGGCTCTGGACCAGGCTCGCCGACTGGTAGGCCCGCTCTGTCATCTTCTCCTGTTCGTCGTCCTTGTCGGTCGCTTTCACGGCCGCGACCACTTCGTCGGCCCAGGGGTTGAGCGCCGCGATCCGGGTCGACCCGCAGTGCGGACACTCGGGCTGGTCGTCGACCCGCCGGACCTCGACCCGGCGCTCCCAGTCCTCGCAGTGCAGACACAACAGGATGACCCGGTCCGTCCGGATGCGCTCTCTGACCGTCTCGATGACGCTCGCGTCGGCGTGTTCCGGCGAGAGCAACTCCTGGCCGCCCGAGCGCCCCCCCAGTCCGATAGGGGTGCGCTCGCCGAGGACTTCGACAGCGAGGTCGCCGCCCTGTATCGCCCGGAGCACGTCGGCCGCGCCCGCGACGTCCAGTTCCTCGTGGAGCATCTCCCGGACCGCCTCGTCGTAGACCGGGGTGTCTTCGAGCGCGTCCAGCAGTCTGCCGCGGCCGAACCGCCCGTTCGCCGCCCCCGGACCGCCCCCCTGCCAGCGTTTGAGGGCCCCGAACTTCGCCGCGACCTGGGCGAGTTTGAGCTTCAGCGCGTCGGCGTTCTTGAGGCTCAACTCGATGAGTTCCCGGACGTGGTCGGGATCGGTCCCCGACAGTATCCCGACGACGTCCGTCCCGGCGACGCCCCGCGGGACTTCGAGTTCGATCCGGTAGGGGTCGACCTCCAGCCCGACGGAGGAGCCGGTCTGCTGGCCCAGAAGCGCCGAGAGCAGACGACCGAGCGTCTCGTTGACGGTGTGGCCGAAGGCGGCGTTGACGACGATCTCCCGGCCCTGGAACTCGACGAGGACCGTCCCGTCAGTCGGGAGCGGCCCGTCGTGGCCGACCAGCTGGTCGAGGCCCGTCCGGAGCGTCGCCTCGTCGCCGTCGTATCGCGTCGAGAGGTCCCGGACGACCCGCTCCGTGGGTGTGCCGGCCTGTAACTGCCGGCCGGCGACGCCGCGCATCTCGCCGACTTCCCCGGCCACGGCGCGAGGGACGGGGATCTCCTGGCCGGTCCAGGAGGGCACCTCGCCGCCGGGGTCCTCGACGGGCGAGACCGTGACCGCCTCGTCGTCCTCGTCGATCTCGGTGATGCGCCACATCTCGCCGCGCTGGACGAACACCTCGCCGGGCGCCGCGAAGTTGACGACGAACCGCTCGTCGAGCGTCCCGATGTCGCGGCCGCTGGCGACGTCCTCGACGGTGTAGGTCGCCTCGTCGGGGATCATCGAGAGGTTGTGATAGAAGTACTGCCAGGTGCCGCGGCGCTTCTCGATGCGGTCGTCGTCCTCGTCGAGCCACACCACCCTGTTGCCGGCGAGTTCCCGGACGACCGACTTGAAGGCCCGCTCGCTCAGGTCCCGGAACGGGGAGGCCCGCGTGAGTATCTCGTAGGCGCGCATCGCCCGGATCTCGCCGAAGTCCATGACGAGTCCCGCGACCTGGTTGGCGACCGTGTCGAGACTGCCGTCGTGGATGTCGGCGGGTTCGACCTGGCCCTCCCGGGCCCGGCGGGCGATGGCCAGCGTCTCCAGCGTGTCGTCGGGGTGGGTCGTGACGACCGTCCCCTGCGAGACCAGGTCACGGCGATGGCCGGCCCGCCCCACCCGCTGGAGCAGGCGCGTCACCTGTCGGGGGCTGTTGTACTGGACGACGTGGTCGACGTGGCCCACGTCGATGCCGAGTTCCATCGAGGAGGTACAGAGGAGGCCGTCCAGTTCCCCCGATTTGAACCGGTCCTCGACGTCGATGCGGGCCTCCTTCGAGAGCGACCCGTGGTGGACGCCGATGTTCGAGCCGAGTTCCTTGAACCGCGAGCCCAGCGCCTCCGCCAGTTGCCGCGTGTTGACGAAGATCAGCGTCGACTCGTACTCGGTCACGAGTTCGTCGATGTACCGGACGTGGCTCGCGAACTCGGGTTCGGTCATCAACTCGCCCGCGAGGCGCTCGTCCGCCTCGCCGATTTCGGGCGAGCGCACCCGCACGTCCAGTCGGCTCCCGACGTCCACCTCCACGACCGAACAGCCCCTGTCGCCGGTGAGAAAGCGGCCGACCGCTTCCGGGTCGCCCACCGTGGCGGAGAGACCCACGCACTGCAGGTCCCCGGCGAGTTCCCGCAGGCGCTCCAGCCCGACGGTCAACTGGGCGCCCCGCTTCGAGGCGGCGAGTTCGTGCACCTCGTCGACGACGACGTGGTCGACGTCAGAGAGGGCGGTCCGGAGTTTCGACCCCGTCAGCATCGCCTGGAGCGTCTCGGGCGTCGTGACCAGCACGTCCGGCGGGTCGTCGGCCTGTTTCTGGCGCTGGTAGTCGGTCGTGTCGCCGTGGCGGACCTGGACATCCAGGTCCAGTCGGTCGCCCCACCAGTCGAGGCGCTCGCGCATGTCGCGGTTGAGCGCCCGGAGCGGCGTCACGTACAGGGCTCCGATGCCGAAGCGGTCGCCGTCGGGACCGTCGTTTGCTTTCGCGAGGGCGTCGAAGACGGGCAGCATCGCGGTCTCGGTCTTGCCGGTCCCGGTGGGGGCGACCACGAGGACGTTCTCGCCGTCGACCAGCGGCGGGATGGCGCCGCGCTGTGGCTCGGTGGGGGTCTCGAACCCGCGCTCGGACAGCGCTGCGCGCACCTCGGACCCGAGGCGCGCGAACGCCGCCGCGCCGGCGCCCTCGGCGTCTGTCATCGCCCGCTCTAGCGGTCGCGGCCGATTAAGCCCCCCGGTCTCGGCGGCGACTGGCGCGTCCCCCGACGATAAATTACGCCGCCATCACGCTCGGGGTGACCCTCGCCCTCGCCGTCCCCCGGTCCGAACCGGGTGACCGCCCGGTTCCGCGAAGGACACGCCTTTCACGGGTCGGGCCCTCCGTCCGGTATGGGTCTGTCGGACCGCAACAACTGGATCCTCTCGGGGCTGGTCGGCGCGCTGTTGGTCGCGAACGGCCTCGCGCGCCTGCCCGGGTCCTCGTCGCTCGTCGACCTCGTCGTCGCGGGCGCGCTGGTCACCGGCGGCCTCCTGGCGACGACCAACGCCGTCTCGGCGGTTCGGGACCCCCAGGCCGTCGAGGACATCGAATGGAGTCGCAACAAGACGCTGCTCAACGCGGGCGCCGTCGTGCTCCTGGCGCTGGCGCTCGTCGCCGCGCTCGCCCCCTTCCTCCTGTGAGGTGCATCTCTGAGACAGTCGGGCACCCCGTCTGATACTGTCGGACACAAGTACGTGAACGTGCTCGTCGACGTTCGGGGACATGCATCTCGAAGACCCCGCAACAGTCACCGGAGCGGTGGGATCACTTGTGTCCGACAGTATGAGTCCGTCCGGTCGGAAACGACACGCCGACCGTTCGGATGTGCCCGGTATCGGGTCAGACCAGCGACGTCAGGCTCTCGGGGTAGACGACCACCTCGGAGAGTTCCTCGACCGGTATCCAGACCGCGGGGTAGGTCTCGTCGAGGCCGTGTTCGTCCTCGACGCACTCGAACTCGTCGCGCTTGTAGGGCCACGACTCCGCGAAGGACACCTCGTAGAGAAACCAGATCTCGTGTCCCCGCTCGCCGCGGAACTCGAAGGTGTTCTCCAGCGTGTCGATGCGGTCGTACTCCGTGACTTCGACGGACAGTTCCTCGCGGAACTCGCGGACCAGCGCCTCGTCGCTCGATTCGCCGAACTCGATCCCCCCACCGACCGGCCGGTAGAACGTCTCGTCGGTCACCTCGTCGCGAAGCCGACTGAGGAGTACCTCCTCTCCGCGATTCCGGAACGCGACTCCCACGGCGACCGGTCTGATGTCCCGCCAACTCATGGACACGCCCGTAGTTTCAGCCGTCCAATGGGTGTTTCGGTCGGCCTGGGCCGGGGGTCGGTCCAGGTGGGCCGAATCACAGCGCCCGGTAGGCGTAGTAAAACCGCTGGACGGCGGTGAAGTGACCGACGACGGCGAAGAAGACGAGCAGCCACCCGACCGCCCCGAGCCCGGCGACGGTCCGCGCGAGGAAGGCGGCCGCGATGGCGGCGGCGACGACGAGGGCGTGGCGGTCGGCGCGGCCGACGAAGCCGCCGTAGACGCGGTCGAGACCGACCGCCTGGGCCTGGGTTCCCAGGTAGGAGGTCATCAGCACGCCGGTGACGGCCGCGAGGCCGAGCGCGTAGCGCTCAACGCCGGCCGCGAGGCCGGCGATGAGGACGATGTCGGCGTAGCGGTCGAGGACGTGGTCGAGCAGGTCGCCGGCCGGCCCGCCGCTGTCGGTCTCGCGGGCGAGTTCACCGTCCACGAGGTCGAGCCAGCCGTTCAGGACGACGCCGGCGGCGCCCGCGAGATAGAGGACCCGGGGTCCGGTCCGGGGCGCGGCGACGAACGCGGCGGCGGCCGCGACCGCCATCCCGAAGGCGACGACGCTGACGGCGTTGGGGGTCAGGCCGAGTCGCCGGGCGAGTCTGACCGAGGGGTCGAGCACGCCGCCGACGGCCGGCCGGAACCGGTCGAGCGTCATAGGTAACCGACGAACGAGACCGTTCCGACCGCCGGGTCGCGCTCGCCCGCGACGACAGCGTCGATGGCCGCCGCCGTCTCCGCGGGCGTCCGGCCGGTCGTGTCCATCTCGTAGACGCCCTCATCGCCGTGGCGCTCGACCGCCTCGGCGAGGATCACGTCCAGCGCCTCGCTCTCGGCGTTCTCCTCGACCGTCGCCGCCGGTTCCCCGCGCTCGCGGAGTCGCTCCGCCAGCCGTTCGGGGTGACACCGCAACACGACCACGCGGTCCGCGGGGAGGTGGTGTGCGAGGTGGGACTCGAAGACGACGCCCTCGCGGCCGTCGAGGTAGTCGGCGAGCCCGTCCACGTCGGCGATGGCCGAGTCGCGCTCCTCGTCGTGGCCGGTCGTGAGCCCCGCCTCGCGGATCGTCTCGTCGAGATGCAGGACCTCGAGGTCCGAGTCCAGCAGGTCGACGGCCGTGGACTTGCCCGTCCCGGGCGTGCCGGTCACGGCGACGCGCACGCCCTCCCCACCCCCGGACGGACCCTCGTGACTCCCGATGGTGCCCCCGCGAGACCCGGCCCGCGGGTGACTGGAGTCACGCGACGGACACCTCCGCGAGCACCTCGTTGATGGTCTCGACAGCCCGTTCGGTCTCCTCGCGGGTGCCACAGGTCACGCGGATGCACTCGGGCAGGCCGAAACCTGAGCAGTCCCGGACGATGACGCCGCGGCGCTGGGTGGCCTCGGCGACGGCCGTGGCGTCGCCCACCTCCGCGAGGACGAAGTTCCCCCCGCTCCCGTAGGTGCGAGCGTCGAGTCCCCCCTGGAGGTGCTCGCGGCTCCATTCCACTGCTTCGACGGTCCGCTCGACGTGGTCCTCGTCGTCGAGCGCCGCGAGCCCCGCCCTGAGGGTCGGTTCGGTCACCGCGAACGGCGTGTTGATCCGCGCGTATGCGTCGGCCCACGATTCGGGGACGGCGGCGTAGCCCAGTCGCAGTCCGGCGAGGCCGTAGGCCTTCGAGAACGTCCGAACGACGGCCACGTCGTCGCGCTCGGTGACGACGCCGATGGCCGAGGGGGAGTCCGTGAAGTGGATGTAGGCCTCGTCGTAGACGACCAGCGTCTCCTCGTCGGTCTCCTCGGCGACCGTCAGGAGGTCCTCGACGCGCATCTCCGAGCCCGTCGGGTTGTGAGGGCTGGTGACGTAGACGACCCGGTGGCCGTCGTACGCGTCGAGGACGGTCTCGGGCGTCTGTGCGAACCCGTCGGCCTTCGAGAGAACGTAGTCGTCGACCTCGCCGTGGTGGTAGCGGGCGCTCATCGGGTAGTAGGCGAACCCGGGCGTCGGGGCGAGGACGCGCTGGCCGGGTTCGATGACGGCCCGCGCCAGGTAGTCGAGGGCGGCGTCGGCGCTGGGGGTGAGCCACACCTGCTCGGGCGCGAGGCCGTGGCGGTCGGCCAGTTTCTCGGTGAGGTCGACGTGGGCGGTCTTGGGGTACCTGTGGACGCGGTCGGCGTGGTCGCGGACGGCCTCGGCGGCGGCCGGACTCGGCCCGAAGGGGTTCTCGTTCGAGGAGAGTTTCACCAGCGAGTCGGGATCGAGACCGAGGTCGCGGGCCACCTCCTCGACGCCGCGACCCGCGCGGTAGACCGTGTGTGACGACAGGTCCCGTGGTTCCATACCGTTGTCAAGCGGACGCCGGGATTTAAGACTGGCCGTCCGTGCCGGTGTCGCCCTCGTCCGTCGGGCAATGGGTTGTCGGTCCGTGGTTTCCGGTGAGCACAAACGGAGACCGAATCCGTGTCCTGTCGGACCGCTGGCCTACTCGGAGAAGGAGAGCCGATACGTCAGGTCGTCGGACGAGTAGGCCCGGGCGACGAAGAGCCGCTTGTCGACTGCGATCGGACGGGCGACTGACGGTACGCCGGACTGCCGACGGCTCGCCGACGATTGAAACCGCCGGGGCGTCGAGAACACCGCCAGTTCCAGGGGAGCTTCCGCCGCGACGGACAGCGTCGTGTCCCCGTAGTCGGCCCCAACCCGGGCCCCGGAGACCGTGAGCCGGCCGTCGCTCGCCAGGATGGGGATCGACTCGACGAAGTCCCCGTCGTGTGTCACGGTCACCTCGATGTCCTCCTCGCCGAACCTGATCGACTTGTGCCCGGCGTCTCCCAGCGGATACTCGACCGTCAGCGGGGCCGAGTCACCAGCCGGGAGTTCGTGTGACCCGGCCTCGGGATCGACCGTAGTGTCACCCAGCGTGTAGGCGATATCGAGGCCACTCCCCTCGTACGGCGCGTCGTCCGGGCCGGTCCGCGTACCGTAGGTGGTGTTCCGGACATCTTTCCTGGACTGGAGCACGGTTCCCGCGTCGGGATGCCAGAGGATCCCGAGCCCGAAGCGCTGGTCGGACGAGGCCTCCGGTGCGCCGTTGAAGATTGCGTAGTACTCCGGCCGGCGGACGTGCGTGCAAACGAGGTCGGTTCGGTCGTCGACATGCTGGTGAACGAACCGGTCGGAGGCGACATACGGCAACCGTTCGCGGGCTTCGTCGCGCTCCGCGCCGCTTGGATACCAGGTGTCGTGGTCGAGGTGGAGGAAGCTGTAGGGGCTAAGCGCCGAAAAGTCCCCGACCAGGTCGTCGATGACTGGCCAGCTGTCCTCGAAGTCCTCGCCCAGTTCCGCCAGCCAGGTGTCCCGTTCTTCCGCTGACGGCGAGAACGCACCGCCATGTGGGAGGTACTGGTGCAACGGGCTCCCCTTCCCCTGACGGTGCCGTGTCGTGTTACGGGCGTCGGCCGCGCAGTTCAGGAAGAAGCCACCGTCCGGTGGGGTATCGCCCGCCGTCGCGTCAGGGTCGGCCGGTTCGAGGAGCGCGTTATACGCCACCCAGTCGGCCCAGCGCTCTTCTTTCTCGACCAGCTGCGGGAGGTGCTCCGTGTCCTGGAGGTAGTGGTGGGCTTGCAGCAGATTGCTCTGGTGGGTTCCGAGGTTGTAACTCCAGTCGGGCGCGTCCATCTCGTAGAAGAACCCTGCAGGGCTCTGGAGGTGGTCGAGGCTCCACTCCAGTCGGCGTTCAAAAAGCGCTTCGACTTCGGGGTCGTCGAACAGCGAGAGGTACGCACCCGCTCCGGCGAACGCGTTCGAGTACTGGTTCGAGTACGACCGCCCGTGTTCGGTCAACTCCCCGTGGCGGAACGTGACGAGCAGGGCATCCCGGAGCGACTCCACGACACGGTCATGGAGACCTGCATCGATCGATGGTCCATCATCGAGATAGACCAGTGCCTGGCCGATGAACTTCGTCGCGAAGGCGGTCGAGGCGAGGTTCCACTCCTCGACCCCGTACTCGGAGAACCGCCCGTCCTCGTGTTGCATTCCCACCCAGTATTCGAAGGCTGCCTCGAGACGCGCTCGCACGGCGGGATCGCCGTAGTAGACGTTCCACGACCGGTCACGCGTGTAGAAGCATACGAGCGTGAGAAGGCTCTCCATGATGCGGGCGTTGTACGGTTCGTTGTTCTCCTCGCTACGCCACACGTGGATGTCGATGAACCCCCGGTTGTCTCCGCCCTCGCGGACGCCGTTCGCGATGCGATGGAAGTGCAGCAATCCGTACAGGAGTGGCGTATCCAGCCCCTCGAAGGCGCCGGCGTCGACCTCGTCCGATCCGATCGGATCGACGCGAGGGAGTTCCGCGTCGGCGTCCGATTGGTCAGTCATCATCGAATGCACTCGCCAGT
>PXRS01000082.1 GCA_003023785.1 Halobacteriales archaeon QS_5_68_33
GTGGGACCACGAACTCTTAGAGGAGTTCGACGTGCCCGAGGCGATGCTGCCGGAGGTACGGCCCTCCTCGGACGAGGCGACCTACGGGTCGACCGACCCCGACGGCTTCCTCGGGGCGGAGGTGCCCGTCGCCGGCGCCCTGGGCGACCAGCAGGCCGCGCTGTTCGGCCAGACCTGCTTCGACGAGGGTGACGCCAAGAACACCTACGGCACCGGCTCGTTTTACCTGATGAACACCGGCGAGGAGGCCGTCGAGTCCGAACACGGCCTGCTGACGACCATCGGCTTCCAGCTCTCGGGCGAACCCGTCCGGTACGCGCTGGAGGGGGCGATCTTCTCGACCGGTGCGGCCATCGAGTGGCTCGAGGACGTGGGCTTCGTCGACGACCCGGCCGAGACGGCCGCGCTCGCACGGTCGGTCGACTCGACGGACGGCGTCTACGTGGTGCCGGCGTTCACGGGGTTGGGCGCGCCCCGCTGGGACGGCCGCGCGCGGGCGGCCATCCTCGGCATGACCCGGGGCACCCGGAAAGAGCACGTCGTCCGCGCGACCCTGGAGGCGATCACCTACCAGACCCGCGATATCGCCGAGGCGATGGAGGCCGATTCCGGCGTCGAGACGACGAGCATCCGCGTCGACGGCGGCGCCGTCAAGAACGACTTCCTCTGTCAGTTGCAGGCCGACATCCTCGGGACCGAGGTCGCCCGCCCGGAAGTCGACGGGACCACCGCGCTCGGGTCGGCCTACGCCGCCGGCCTCGCGGTCGGCTACTGGG
Organism: Halobacteriales archaeon QS_5_68_33; assembly: GCA_003023785.1. Taxonomy (GTDB): domain Archaea; phylum Halobacteriota; class Halobacteria; order Halobacteriales; family Haloarculaceae; genus QS-5-68-33. Next base: position 777 of record PXRS01000082.1, read on the forward strand.
ACGACATCGACGAACTCCGCGAAAACTGGCAGGTCGACCGGGAGTTCAGCCCCGAGATGGACCGCGAGCGCGCCGACAGGATGTACGGCCGCTGGGACGACGCGGTCGAGCGCTCGCTCGACTGGGCGCGGGAGGAGTGACCGCAGCACGCGGGACCCAGCGATGGACATCGACGCTCGCATCGAACGACGCCAGCGCCGGACCGGGAGCCACCGGCTGGTCAGGGACCCGGAGTCGCTCTCGCCGGCGGCCCACGTCGACGAACCGGTCGGGCGCGGGCCGCTCCTCGAACGGGTGCTCGACCACCTCGACCCGGCCTTCGACCGGGACCTACCGGCGAACGGCTACCTCCGTGGACCCTTTGGCGCCGGGAAGTCCGCGGTCGTCACGGCGCTTTTCGCCCGCCTCGACGCGCGCTCGACGAGCGCGTTCGCGTTCTATCGGGCCGTGCTGGACGGCCTCCGCGACGAGTCGGTCCCCGAACACGGGGTCGGAACGGACGACCTCCGGGAGCGACTGCGCGGCCGCCTCGACGAGGGGCGGGGCGCCGTCGTCGCCGTCGACCACGCCGGCGAACCGGACGCCCTCGACGCGGAGGACCTGCTCGACCTGTTCGCCGGCCTGGCGGGGGCGAGCTGGCTCGCAGTCGGCCGGACGCCGCCGGACCGGACGGCCCTGACGGACCACGCCGCGACGGTCATCGAGGTGGAGCCCTATCGTCGCGGGGAACTCGTCGACTTCGACTCGGAAGACCGGGTCTCCGTCGCAACAGCCACCGAGGCCATCGCCGCGACCGGCCTCGACCTCTCGCCCGGGACGATCAAGCGTTACCTCTACGAGTTGGCCGAGGCAGGCGTCCTCGAACGCGTCCGCGCCGAGAACCCGGAGCGGAGAGGTCGGCCCCCGAGCCGCGTCGAACTGCGGTTCCCGCCTTCGGCGTTTCGCCGCCTGTACGACCGCGGGGGATGAGCCGGACTGCTAGTTCGCCCGTTCGCGTTCGCCGGTACCGCCGGTGATGGCGCTGGCGAGCGCCCCCCGGACGACCACGTCGTCGCCGAGTTGCGTCTCGCGGACGTCGGGGACGTTGGACATCACGAGATCCGCCAGCTGTTCCTTGATCGGGTCCAGCGTCCATTCGGGGTTGTTGAGCGTGACGGCGCCGCCGACGTAGATGACCAGCGGCGCGTACGCGTGGACGATGCTCGCGACGCCCAGTGCGTTCCAGCGGCCGACCCGCTCCAGGACCTCGCGCGCGAACGCGTCGCCCTCGTTGGCGGCCTCGAAGACGTCGACGGCCGAGTAGTCCGGGTCCTCGAAGTCGATGGCAGTGTCCACGGGGTTTTCCTCGTGGAGGTGGCGGGCGTACCGGGGGATGTTGTTGCCCGAGCAGTAGGCCTCCCAGTGGCCGTCGATGCCACAGCCACAGGCCATCGCGCCCGTGGGGTCGACGGTCATGTGCCCCGCTTCGCCGGCGTTGCCGTCCCAGCCGGCGAGGACGTTCCCGTCGACGGCGATACCCGCACCGATCCCCGAGGAGATGGTCAGATACACCATGTCGTCCGGGTTGCGGTCGCTGTAAAAGCGCTCCCCGATGACGCCCGCGGTGGTGTCGTTGTGGAGGGAGACCTTCCGGGACCCGACGAGGTTCGAAACGGGGCCGGTCAGCGGGATGGTGTCGATCTCGTCGGGGAGGTTCGCGGGGTTGCGGACGATGCCCTCGGCCAGGTCCAGCGGGCCGAACGACCCGATCCCGACGGCCTGAACCCCCTTCGGGCGGACGTCGGCCGCGTCGCAGGTCTCCCGGAGCACCTGGAGGATAGCCTCGGTGACGGCGATGCCGTTGGGCCCCTGGGGAGTCGGTGCCGACCGCTTGGCCGCGACCTTCCCCGCCTCGTTGCCGACGACCGCCCGGACGTGGGTCGCGCCGAGGTCGACCCCTGCGTAGGTGGCCATACGTGGAGGTGTCCCCTGTCCCACTTAATTGCACATATTCACCCGGGCGGGCACGGGAGTCGGACCTGTCCCTCGACCGGGGGAAACCGCCGTCAGCGTCGACGCCGGTCGGCGTCGGCCTGCGTGCGTTCGTGGACGGCCTCGTCGTAGACGATGCCGCGTTCGGCGTCGAGCGTCACGATGGCGCCCGATTCCATCCCGGCGGGCAGCGACGCCCCGGAGATCATCGGGACGTCGAGTTCGCGCGCGACGACGGCGGCGTAGCCGGTCATTCCCTCGTGTTCGTCAACGATACCGGCCACCTTCTCCACGTCGCCGGTGAACTCCCCCTCGAAGTCGGCCGGAACCACCAGGATGGCGTCCGCCGGTATCTCGGAGAGGTCGCCGTCCCCGACCCGGTGGAGTTCCCCCGAGACGAACCCCGAGACGACCGACCGGCCGGTCGCGACAGTCTCGCTCGCGACGTGTACCTTGAGCATGTTCGTGGTGTCGACCCCTTCCAGTTCGGTCATCATCCCGGAGAGGACGACGACGGTGTCGCCGCTGTCGGCCGCGCCGACCGACAGCGCCGACTGGACGGCGTTGTTGATGACGGCGTCGGCCCCGCCATCGGTGTAGGGCGTCGCGACCGGGATGGTCCCCCACGAGAGCGCGAGGCGGCGGCGCACCTCGTCGCGCGGCGTCGAGGCGACAACCGGGATCGGCGGGCGGAACTTCGCGGCCTTGAGCGCGGTGTAGCCGGACTCGCTGGCCGCGACGACGGCCGTGGCGTCGATGTCGCGGGCGAGAAAGCGGGCCGACCGCGCGAGGGCGTCCGTCCGCGACTGGTCGGCCGCCGGCACCCGCCGCTCCAGGTTCTCCGCATACTCCGGGGACTCCTCGACGTCCCGGACGATCCGGTCCATCGTCTCGACGACCCGGACCGGGTGGTCGCCGACGGCCGTCTCGCCCGAGAGCATCACCGCGTCCGTCCCGTCGAGGACGGCGTTGGCGACGTCCGAGGCCTCCGCGCGAGTGGGGCGGCGCTCGTGGACCATCGAGTCGAGCATCTCCGTCGCCGTGATGACCGGCACGCCCGCCTCGTGACACCGCCGGATGATCCGTTTCTGGATCATGGGGACGTCCTCCAGCGGGCACTCGACGCCCAGATCCCCGCGTGCCACCATCACGCCGTAGGCGGCGTCGACGATGCCTTCGAGGTTGTCGACGGCCACGTCGCGCTCTATCTTGGCGACGACCGGGATGTCGACACCGCGCTCCTCGAGTTCGGCGCCGACGCGGTAGACGTCCGCGCCGTCGCGGACGAAACTCGCCGCAACGAAGTCGACCTCCGTCTCTGCCGCGACGTCGAGTTCGCGCTCGTCCTGTTCGGTGATCACCGGCAGACCGAGGTCCACCCCGGGGACGTTGACGCCCTTCCGGCCGCCGAGGCGGCCGCCGTTTTCCACGCGCGCCCGGACGACGTCGCCGTCGACTGACTCCACTGTGGTCTCGATGCGGCCGTCATCGAGCAGGACGACGTCGCCGGCCTCGACCGCGCCGATTCCGTGCGAGAGGCCGACCCGTTCGGGCGTCGCTTCGTCGCCGGGGACGAAGGCGACGGTCGACCCCTCGGGTCGGTCGGTCGCCGTGTCCACGGTTTTGATGCGTTCTATCAGTTCCCGGCGGTGTTCGGGGCTCCCGTGGCTGGCGTTCATCCGGGCGACGGACATCCCCGCCCCGGCCAGGGACTCGATGGTCGACCGCGAGTCCGAGGCCGGCCCCAGCGTACAGACGATCTTCGCGTTACGCATGGAACCCCCCACGGCGTCGCGCGCTCGCTGTCTTCATGCTCCCGGCTACCTCCGGGAAGACCAAAAGGTTATACTACCGACTGCGCAGGGCGAGGTAACGGCTGTCGACTGCCCGTGACGCTCACCGCGAAATGCCGGACCCCTCGCCCTCCGCGAGGACGGACTCGACTTCCTCCGGAGTGACGACCGCGATGTCGCCGGGGACTGTGCGCTTCAGCGAGGCCGTCGCCGCGCCGTACGCGAGGGACTCGGGGACGCTCCCGTCGTCGTGGTGGCGCGCGAGGAAGCCGCCGATAAACGCGTCGCCCGTACCCACGGTATCGTGGTCGTCGGCCTCGAAGACCCCCTGTTCGTGGACGTCACCGTCGGCGAGGGCGAGCGACCCCTCGCCCCCGCGCGTGACGAGCACCACCTCGAAGCCGAAGTCGGCGTCGAGGCCGCGGGCGAGAGACTCGGCGTCGCCCGCGCGGTCGAGGACGTCGCGCGCGTCCCGTTCGGCCACCATCAGCACGTCGACGTGAGGGAACAGGGCTTCGAGCGTCTCGCAGGCCTCGGCCGGCGGCCAGAGCTTCGAGCGGTAGTTGACGTCGAAGACGGTGGTGGTCCCGGCGTCCCGGGCGAGTTCGAGGAGGTCGGCAGTCGTCGAGAGAAGGGTGTCCGAGAGCGCGGGCGTGATGCCCGTGGTGTGGAAGAGGTCGGCATCGGCGACGAGGTCGGTGTCGAGTTCTGCCGTCTCCGCCGTCGTGACCGCCGAGTCAGCGCGGTCGTAGATGACGTCCGTCCCGCGTGGGCGGCCGCCGAACTCGACGTAGTAGGTGCCCATGCGATGGTCGTCGTCCCGGACGACGGCGACGTCGACGCCGTGTGTGCCGAGTTCGCCGATGACCCGCCGGCCAAGCGACGAGTCGGGGAGTTTCGAGAGCCAGGTCGCGTCGAGGCCGAGGCGGTTGGCCGCGACGGCGACGTTCGACTCGGCGCCGGCGACGTGGACGTCCAGCTGGTCGACGCGTTCGAGGCGGTCCTGGTCGGGCGGGGAGAATCTCAGCATCGATTCGCCGAACGTGACGAGGTCCGTCATACTCCCCGGTGTGGCTGGCCCGGGCTTAAAACACGCGGGAGCGAGAACCGCTCCGTCCGCGGCGTATTTTCAGATCTGTTAATCGCTACGAAAACTTTTGTGGCCTCATTATCGATGGTAGGGGTAGGTCGGCGGCGACGAGCGGGTGGTGGCTGCGGGGCCGCCGGGGTTCGGAACCGCCGAACGGGACACTTACACATGAGCAGCGAGGACACGACGGAGGCAGACGGGAGCGGGGTCGTCATGAGCACGGTCCGGGCGGTGACACCGGATTTCATCAGGAGACGGTTCGCGCTCAAGTTCGTGATCGTTTTGCTTGTGATGGGGCTCGGGATCATGGCCCTGGGCGCGGTCGGGACCGCCCGGATCACCGAGGAGACCGAAGACCGGATCCAGAGCGAGTATCGCGGGCTGGCGGTCCAAGAACGGAACGTCGTCGGCCAGTGGGTCCAGCGCAACCGGCTATCGACGCGGCTGATCTCCGGCGATGCCCACACCTGGGAGGGCGACGACTCGCAGGCGATCCAGCGGTCGGCACAGGAACGACTGAACGATTTCCCCTCGGACGCGACGTCGATACACGTCTTCGAGGGACTCGGTGACGATGCGGAGGTCGTCGCCAGTACCTCCTCCTCCCCGGGGACGGAGATGGCCGAACTGCCCCAGTCCTGGGCGGTGACCAAGGAGTTCCTGTATCCGGCTCAGGTCCACACGTCGACGGTCTACAGCACGCAGAGCGGCCCGGTCGTCGGCTTCGTGAGCCCGGTCCCGGACACGAACCGGTACGTGCTCGTCGAGGCGTCGGTCCGCGGAATGACCCAGCGGTTCCATGGGGCCGACCGCGTCCAGGGCGGGTTCACGCTTCTCGTTAACGGAAGCGGGACGGTGTTGCTCGACGAGCGACGGAGCGTTTCCACGGCCGACACCGACCTGACCCTCAGCGAGTACGGAAGCGGACAGGCCCGTCAGCCGATCGACTCGGCGCTCGCGCTATCCGGGGAGCCCAGCGGCATCGACGAGATGTCCGCCAACAGCAACATCATCGACGAACCGTACACCGTGGGGTACGCCCCGGTCGCCGTCTCGAACGGCCCGGGCGACTGGGTCGTTCTCGTGCATGCCCCGCGGGCCGAGGTGTTCGGATTCGCACAGACGGTGTCCGACTTCGGGCTCCTGACGACCGGCGCCGCGGTCCTCCTCATCGGCCTCATCGGCGCTGTCCTCGGGTACAACACCTCCGCCTCGATCAACCGGCTCAGGGGCAAGGCCCAGGAGATGGAGGAGGGGAACCTCGACGTCACCATCCGCTCCGAACGCATCGACGACATCGGCCGGCTCTACAGCGGGTTCGCGTCGATGCGCGACGCACTCCGCGAGCAGATCCGGGAGGCCGAACAGGCCCGCAAGGAGGCCGAGGTCTCCCGGGCCGAGGCCATGGAGATGAACAACTATCTCCAGAGGAAAGCCGAGGAGTACTCGGAGATCATGCAGGCCTGTTCGCGGGGCGACCTGACCCGGCGGATGGACCCCGAGGGCGAGAACGACGCGATGGACCGCATCGCCGAGGAGTTCAACGACATGATCGCGGAACTGGAGCTGACGACCGGCCAGCTCAAGACCTTCGCCGTCGAGGTCGAGGAGGGCGGTCGCAACGTCCAGCAGAGCGCCGAAACCGTTCGGGACGCCAGCGAACAGGTCGCCGACTCCGTCCAGAAGATCTCCGACGACGCCTACGACCAGACGGAACGCCTGCGGGACATCTCCGAGGAGATGGACGAACTCGCCGACCGCCTCGAAGGGTTCGCCGAGGAACACCCCGAGGTCGAGTTCGACGACTCGCTCGATGCGATCAAGGAGGTCGCGGAGGTAGTCAACCAGGCGGTCGAACTCGGCGAGGAGACGATGGCCGAGAGCGAGAACGTGGCCGGCGCCGCGGAGGAACAGGCCGCGGAACTCAACGAGGTGTCCGCGCACGCCGAGGAACTCGTCCGGTACGCCCAATACCTGGGTGACGGTCTCAGCAACTTCGAGACCGAGGAAGAACACGAGTTCGTCTTCCAGACCGGCGCCGGCTCGACCGGCCCCGCCGGCGACGAGGTCGTCGGGACCGCCGAAGGCGGAGATTCCGGCATCGGTGACGGCAGCGACGAGTAGCGACCGCCACCACCGACCGGGACCGGTCGCCGCCGGAACCCGGCCCAGTTCGCCGCGTGACGAAGTCTTTTATCCGACAGCGGCCGACGGAAACCCATGACGACATACGACGTTGCCTTCGTCGGCACGGGGGCGGACCCCGAGAGCCCCGACGCCTCGGGGTTCGCGATGGCCTATCACCACGCCGCCGCCTACGAGACGATCGACGCCTGTGAACCGGTCGCGTGCGCGGACATCGTCCCGGAGAACGCCGCCGCGTTCGCCGACCACCACGGCATCGACGGGGCGCACGTCTACGAGGACTACGCCGAGATGGTCCGCGAGGCCGACCCGGACTTCCTGTCGGTCTGTGTCCCGCCGGCCATCCACGCGCAGGTCGTCGTCGACGCCATCCGCGAGGGCGACCTCGCGGGCATCCACTGCGAGAAGCCGATGGACCTGACCTGGGGCGGCGCCCGCCGGATGGCCGAGGCAGCCTGGCGCCACGACGTCCAGCTCACGTTCAATCACCAGCGCCGCTTCAAGCGCCCGTGGGTCGCCGCCCGCGAGCACATCGAATCGGGCACCATCGGCGACCTCGAACGGGTCGAGATGACCCCGCCCAACCTCTACGACTGGGGCACCCACGCGCTGGACTTCGCGGGCCAGGTCGCCGGCGACCGCCCCGCCGAGTGGGTCATCGGCCAGATCGACTACCGCGAGGAACAGCAGTACTTCGGCGCCCACAACGAGAACCAGGCCTACGCCCTCTGGCAGTACGACAGCGGCGTCGAGGGCGTCGTCTCCACCGGCAAAGGCGGGTCGCTCGTCCCCGCGTTCTTCCGATTTACCGGCTCCGAGGGCGTCCTCGACCTGGAGCCGGAGGGGACCGGCGCCGACCTGCGCTACCGCCGCGACGACGAGGCCGGCTGGACCGAGGAGTCAGTCGAGGACCGCGACTGGACCGAGGACATAGCCGATGCCATCGCCGACGCCATCGAGTGCATCGAGACCGGCGAGGAACCGACGCTGGGCGCGCGGAACGCCCTCAATAGCACGGAGATCATCTTCGGCGTCTGGGAGTCGTCCCGGCGCCACGGGCGGGTCGACTTCCCGCTCGACATCGACGACAATCCCCTCCACGCGATGGTCGAATCCGGCGACCTGACCGCCGAACCGCCCGAAGGCGACGAGAACGCCGGCAGAGACGACGAGGAAGGGGGCTGACGACCGGGAACGGGGGCCACGGCGGGTGGTCCCCGAGCCCTCGCGTTTTTCACCGGTGGGACCGAGGAGCGAGCATGCACGAGTTCGCCGTGGACCCGCCGATAGAGGAGCGGGTGGGCGACCTGCTGGAGCGCCGCGGGGAGACGGTCGCGGTCGCGGAGGGCTGTACCGGCGGCCTCGTGGGCGCGTTGCTCACGAGCAGGCCCGGCGCGAGCGCCTACCTCGACCGCGTCGTCGTCCCCTACGACTACGACGCGATCCGCGACCTGCTGGCGGTCTCGCGCGAGACCCTGGACGCCCACGGGGCGGTGAGCGAACCCGCAGTGAGGGAAACCGCACAGGCGGCACGGGACACCGCCGACGCGACCTGGGGGGTGAGCACGTCCGGCGTCGCGGGACCGGGCGGCGGCACCGCCGAGACGCCCGTCGGGACCGCCTTCGTCGGCGTCGCCCACGCCGCGCCCTGGGGGAGCGGCGACTCCGAGACCGTCGTCGCCCGCTACGAGTTCGACGGCGACCGCGCGGCCGTCCGCGAACGGACCGCCCGCCAGGCGCTCGCCGAACTCCACGACGCCGCCACGGCCCGCGAGCAGTGATACGGTCGGTTGTACTACTGCCGGCTGTAACTTCGTGAAGATATTCGCCGCCCCGGGGCGGCGAAATTCTTGACAGACTTACAGCCGGCAGTATAATGCTGTCGGACACGAGTATACGAACGTGCTCGTCGACGTTCGGGGAGGTGCGTCTCGAAGACCCCGAGACAGCCACTGGCGCGGTGGCGACGCTCGTGTCCGACAGCATGGTGAGGACACAACGGGCTCGAAACCGGTCTTCGCCGCTTTCTGCAAAAATTAAAACGTCTCGCTCACGAATCGACGGACATGAGCGACAACGAGGGGCGAACCGACGTCCGGATGCCGGAGGACGACGAGGTATTCGCCATCGTGACGGAGATGCTCGGGGCAAACCGTGTCGAAGTACGCTGCATGGACGGCGTCGGGCGCACGGCCCGCATCCCGGGGAAGATGCAAAAGCGCATCTGGATCCGCGAGGACGACGTCGTCCTCGTCGAGCCCTGGGACTGGCAGGACGAGAAGGCCGACATCACGTGGCGCTACGACAAACAGGCCGCCGACCAGCTGCGAGAGGAGGGTCACATCCAGGAGGCATGACGGACACCGCTACCGGCGGGCGCGCTCTCTTCTCATCGCAGGCCCGCCGGGACCGCGACGGGGGACGGGGTCGCTGACACATGCCGGAGTTCGAGTTTCTGGACGTCGACGAGGCCGACGCGCCGGGCGACGAGTTCGCGGAGATCGAACTGGAGGACACCGCCGCCGACGAGGCCGGCCGGCGCGCCGACCGCGAGTTCAACGAGTTCCGCGAGCGCATCAAGAACACCGAGCAGTTCAAACTGGAGGAGTCGGTCTTCGACGAGGCGACCTACGGCGCCCTCTACGACCTCGTCCAGGACGGCCACATCGTCGCCTTCGGCGGCCCCATCTCGACGGGCAAGGAGGCCAACGTCTACACCGCGCTCGGCCCCCAGGACACCGAGGTGGCGGTCAAGGTCTACCGCATCAACGCCAGCGAGTTCGTCGACATGCGAGGGTATCTCGACGGCGACCCGCGCTTCCGGGGAATCGGCTCGGACAAGAAGAAGGTCGTCCTCGCGTGGGTCCGCAAGGAGTACGCCAACCTCGAACGCGCCCGGAAAGCGGGCGTTCGCGTCCCCCGCCCCATCGCCGTCGAGCGCAACGTCCTCGTCATGGAGTATCTCGGCACCGACGAGGACCGGGCCAAGCGCCTCTCGGAGGTCGACATCGAGAACCCCGAGACGGCCTTCGAGGTGGCCCGGGAGTACATGCGACGGCTCTACAGCGCGGGCCTGGTCCACGGCGATTTCTCGGAGTACAACGTCGTCTTCCACGAGGGCCAACTCGTCGTCCTCGACCTGGGGCAGGCGGTGACGGTCCACCACCCCAATTCCCGGGAGTTCCTCGAACGTGACTGCGAGAACGTCGCCGCTTTCTTCGGCCGCCAGGGGCTGGACGTGGACCCGGACGACCTGCTGGAATTCGCCGTCAGCGAGGACGGCGAGGACGAGGGAACGGAGTGACCGAGGCCTCGTAGCGGAACGGCGTGCGGGGACGAGAACGATTCCTGATGCCTGAGACCCACTCGTTTCTTTCGACGCTACGTGCTGTCCCCGGGTGACCCGAGCCGCCGGTCGAGAAATTCCAGAATCGTCGCCCAAACCGCGACGCGAACGTCGAACTCGCCACTGGTCCCGTGGCCGGCGTCGAACTCGTGGTACTCCAGCGGGGCGTCGTCTGGGACCGCGTCGAGCAACCGCCGGCTGTGTTCGAGCGGGACGGCCGAATCGCGACGGCCGTACATCGCCAGCAGGGGGACGTCGAGGCCATCGGCGTGGGTTGCGGGACTGCGCTCGCGCCACAGGTCGGGGTCGGCCTCGTAATCGGGGAGGTCGGCGACGTAGCCAGCCGGCAGTTCGCCCGCCTCGGCGGCCCAGACCATGTCGAAGAAGCCGGCCCAGTCGACCACCGCGGCCCAGGCGTCGGGGTGGCGGAACGCCTGCCTGAGCGCCGCCTCGCCCCCCGAGGAGTGCCCGTAGAAGGCGAGACGCTCCCCGTCGACGTCGGGCCGGTCGGCCAGCCACGCGCCCGCCGCCGCGTACTCCCGGTGGGCGTCCTGCGCCAGCGGCTCCCCGCTGTGTCCCGCCCACAGGACGGCGTAGCCGGCCTCGACGAGCAACTGGGCCGACCAGTCGAGCCCCGGCGTCGGGTCGGGCTGGGGCGGATACATCGTCACCACGGCGGGCGCGGGGGCGTCGGTCACGGGGCGATAGAGCAACGCGTCGACCGCCTCCCCGTCGGGACTCGGGTACGTCACCCGCTCGGGGGTGACCACGTCCTCGGGGTCGACGTCGCCGAACTCGGCCGCGACGAGCAGTTCGGCGTCGCCGTCGGCCAGGTCGAGCGCGACGAACTCCCGCGGCCGGGTGCTGGACATCCGCGCGAGGACCGCCCGGCCGTCCGGGAGGAGGACCTCCTCGCTGGCCATCGGGCTGGCGACGGCCGCACCGTCGACGGGGAACTCGCGCCAGTCGCCGTCGCGTCCGACGACCGGCGTCCACTCGCGGACCGCCAGCACGTCCCCGTCGGAGAGAGCCGCGACCGGTCTGCCGACCGACTCGTCGCGCCACACGAACCCGTCGGTCGCGAGGTCGTAGACGCCCGCGCCGGAGTCGTACCAGGGCGAGAGGAGCAGACGGCCTTCGTCGGTCCACGGGCGGGCGTGTGCCGTCCAGCCCGCGGCGTCGTCGAGTCGGCACTCCTCGCCCGTCTCCCGGTGGAGGACGTGTGGCGCGACCGTACCGTCTTCGAGTCGGCTGACCGCGACCCGCTCGCTCGACACGCCACCCGAGAGCGTCGCGACCGGGTCCACCGACGCGACGGCGGTCCGGTCCCCGCCGACGGGGTGGCGATACAGCGTCGCCTCGTCGACAGCCCAGTACCAGACGGCGCCGGGTTCCGTGTCGAAGAGGTGAACCCGACCGTCGGCGTCGACGAGGCGGTCACGCTCCCCCTCCCGGGAGACCAGTTCGAGGGCGTGGTCCTCGACCGCGCCGCCGATACTGGCGAGTCGGTCGCCGTCGGGGAGCCAGTAGAGCGGCTCCCTATTGACCGGCGGCAGGTCACTCGCCAGTCGCCGGTCGTCCCCTGTCGACAGGTTCAGGAGTCTGAGTTCCGTCCCTCCACCCCCGGCCCACCGGTACGCGATGGCGTCGCCCGACGGCGAAACCGCCGGCGCGAAACAGTCCGACACGCCGAACAGCGCCCGTATCCGCTCGCGGTCGACCATACGACGCCGTCGGCCGGGACGCCCTTCAAAATGTCGAATGGATTAAAATAGCAAGGGATTAAGAACAGGGCCGCGTATTTTTACATGCGGAAGGGTGCCCGCTGGGCGTCGACCGGCCCCGTTCTCCCCTACAATTCTATCGCGGTCGATTCGGAGCGCTCGACGATCTCCTCGGCAGTCAACTCGTGGCCGGCCTCGTCGGCGAGGTGGGCCATCCCCATCCCCGCGTCCTCGATGTCGTGCCCCGACTCGTCCAGGCGGTCGGTGTACGTCGACTGGTTCTCGCCGTTGCCTAGGAGGTTGAGGAGCTGCCCGACGACGTAGGTCCCGATGTCAATGACCGGCCCGCCGCCGGCCGACTCCTTCGAGACGAACCCGGGGGTGCCGTAGCCGTCGATGTACGGGCGGCCGCGGCGGCGCGAGTAGACTCCGCGGGCGTAGTATGGCTCGCCGAGTTCGCCCGCGTCGACGAGCGTGCGGGCGGCACGGGTCTCGGGGCTGAACAGGCGGTCGTTCTGGACGCCGAGGTGGACGCCCGCCTCCTCGGCCGTCTCGGCCATGGCCTCGGCGTCGGTGTAGGTCGCCGCGAGCGGTTTCTCGCAGAAGACGTGGACCCTGGCGTCGGCGGCATACTCCGTGACGGGCCAGTGGAGGTTGTTGTGGACGCAGACGCTCACCGCGTCGAGCGCGGCGTCGTCGAGCATGTCCTGGAACTCCCCATAGACGACGGGGACGTCGTAGTCGTCGGCGAGTGTCGTTGCGGCGTCCTGGTCGATGTCCGCGACGGCGACAACGTCGGCGCCGTCGACGTCGGCGTGGGCGTGACCGCGGTTGCCCGCACCCACGATCCCGACTTCGACTGGCATGGGATCGCTGACAGGCGAGCGAAAATGAAAGCTGGCCTCCCGGCGCGGGTCGCCCCTTTCGCTGCCGTGACCAGTCGCGGGCACAAGATATTCGACCGACAGACAGGAACTGCGGGTATGCGAACGGCGCTCCTCGCGGCGGTGCTCGCGGCGCTCACCGTGTTGAGCGGCTGTGCGGGCGTCGCAGTACAGGGGGCGCCGACCCCCGAGACCGACGGGGGCGGGACGGTGTCGACCGTCGGCACTCCGGACTTGCCGGACGGTGAGGTCACAGTCGTCGACGGGACGCTGGTCGTCAACCGGACGGTCACCGACGAGAACCTGACGTATCTCCCGGAGCGGGACGCGGTCCGGTACGTGGAGATGTGGCGTCACAGCAACCACGACGCGGTCGAGAACGGGTCGCGGCCGGAGCGCGAACCGGTCTACGGAACCATGCCGTTCGAGGACTGGGGAGCGATCGAGTGCTCGTCGGTGACCGCCGACGGCGTCTGGGCGGTGATCGAAGCGAGGACCGACAGTCCCCTGGACGGCGTCACCGTCGGGTCCGGCGTCAGCGACGACCGGAGACGCGTCACCGTCACGCGACAGACCACGGTGGACCGCGACGGGTCTGTCGTGGGCACCCCGGCGATTTCGCGCGACCGACTCGACGCGGTCGTCCCGGACGAGGCCGCCGTCACCGTCTCGCTCGCCGACCGCTCGTACTCCTGTCGGCTCCCGATCCGGACGCGGAACACGACCCTCTACCTGGATTGACCACCGCCGTCGCGACCGCTCACTCCGCCAGCGGGAGCGTCTCGCCCGCCTCGGCGCTCTCCCGCGCCGTTGCGACGATCCGGTGGGCGTCCCGGCAGAACTCGGGGTCGCTCGGCCCCTCGGGGTCCTCGCCCTCGTCGAGGCAGTGGACGAGGTAGGCGACGAGGTTCCGATACCGGTCCGGGAGGGAACCGGGGTCGACGACGTAGCCCTCGGTGCGCTCCTCGGTCGTCACGCGCACGGGGACGTCCCGCTCGCGAGTGCTGATCGCGCCCTCGGTGCCGACGATCTCGTAGCCTTTCATGGGCTGGGGTTCGACGTTCCAGGGGTTGGTCAGCATGCGCCAGGTGGTCTGGAGGGTCGCGAGGCCGGCGTCGTAGTGACAGACCGTCGCGCTCTGGACGTCGACGTCCATCTCGGGCGGGACGTGGCGCTGGGCGGTGACCGTCTCGGGCAATTCGCCGTCGCGGAACCACGTCGAGAACGTCGCGCCGTACCCGAGGTAGTCGAGCATCGACCCGCCGTCGGCGGCGTCGTAGAACCAGCTGCCGTCCGGCGGCGCGCCGGCGTTGCCGCCGTAGTACTGCACCTCGACGATATCGCCGACCGTCCCCTCTTCGACGAGGCGCTTGACGGTGTGGAGCACGGGGTCCCACGTGGCCGGCCAGTTGACGATGAACAATTCGTCCTCGACGATGTCGAGCATCCGGTCGGCGTCTTCGAGCGTGACCGCCATCGGCTTCTCGACGGCCAGCGCGTCCACGTCGTAGTCGACGACGCGCTCGACGAACTCGACGTGTTCCGAGGTGCGGGGACACCCCAGCACGATGTCGGGTTCGGTCTCGGCGAGACAGGCCTCGAGGTCGTCGAAGACTGCGTCGTCAGCGAGGCCCAGATCCGCGACCGCCCGGCCGAGAGAGCCCGTCGACGTCCCGGGTCGCTCGTCACAGACGCTGACGACCTCGACGTCGGGGTGCTCGTGGGCCCACTTAAGATTCGTGTTCATGTGCATCTGGTCGAAGTTCGCGCCGACGAGCCGGTACATGCCTCGCGTGTGGACCCCGACGAGCAAAAAGCCGCTCCTGGGTCCGGGCGGGACAGCGCCATGGGGCTAAACGAGGGTCGAGACGTGTTCGAGGTGGATTAGGACGAGGTGGGCGCCGCGGACGGCGGCGATGGCGGGGACGATGAGCCGCCAGGGGTCCCTTGACATGCCCCCGACGGTCGGATAGAAGCGCCAGATCCCCCAGAGAACGCCGAGGGCGAGCGCCTTCTGGACGACCAGGCCGGCGTAGCCGGCGGCGTTCACGAAGGCCTGTGCGACGGGGTTGGCCTCGAAGCCGCCCAGTTCCAGCACCACGGTCGTCAGCCCGGTGTCGCCGACGCCGTAGAGCAGGAGGACGAGCGACCAGAGCGCGAGCGCCGCCGCGTCGTAGCGACTCTCGACCGTGACTCGTTCGACGGCGATGCTCCCGACCCGCTGGCGGGCGCGCTGGTACGCCCCCGCCGCGCTCCCCGTGCTCATGGTGTCTCCGGTGGTCGGTCACCACCCGTGCGATGCTGGGCGGTCGCGACGTCGCCCGACCCGCCACGGGGAGCGGCCGGCGACCGGGGCTCCGGGCCAGGTCGCCGCGACCCCAGACCCCTTCGGTGGGGCGGCCCTATCGCGGTGCATGGTCGACCCAAACCGGCAGTGGCGACTGGCAGAGCGACCCGAGGGGACACCGGACCGCGACGTCTTCGAGTTCGTCGAGACCGAGGTCCCGGACCCGGAACCGGGACCGGGCGAGGTGCTCGTCCGGACGCGCTATCTCTCGGTCGACCCCTACATGCGCGGCCGCATGGACGGCACCTCCGGCTACGCCGACGCCTGGGAGGTCGGCGACCCCCTCCAGGGCGGCGTCGTCGGCGAGGTCGTCGAATCCAACGGCACCGGCTTCGAGGCCGGCGATATCGTGACCGGCAACCTCCGGTGGGCCGACTACTCGACCGCCGCCGGCACCGACCTCCGGCCCGTCGACCCCGACCTGGCGCCGGTCTCGGCGGCGCTGGGGGTCCTGGGGATGCCCGGCCGGACGGCCTACTTCGGGACGCGTGAGGTGGCCCAACCGGGCGCGGGCGACACGTTCGTCGTCACCGGCGCGGCCGGCGCGGTCGGCTCCGTGGCGGGCCAGGTCGCCGCCCTCTCGGGCGCCCGCGTCGTCGGCTTCGCCGGCTCGGACGAGAAGGTCCGGTTCGTCGAGGACGAACTCGGCTTCGACGCCTGCGTCAACTACGAGGCGACCGACGACTACGGCGCGGCGCTGGACGAGGCCGCGCCCGACGGGGTCGACGCCTACTTCGACAACGTCGGCGGGCCCATCACCGACGCCGTGTTCACGCGGCTGAACCTCGACGCCCGCGTCGCCGTCTGCGGGCAGATCTCGATGTACAACGCCACCGAGACGCCGGCCGGCCCGCGGAAACTCCGGCATCTCATCGGCACCCGCGCGACCGTCGAGGGCTTCCTCGTCAGCGACTTCGCCCCCCGCTTCGAGGCGGCGACCGAGCAACTGGCCGAGTGGGTCCGGTCGGGCGACGTGCAGTACCGCGAGACGGTGACGGAGGGCCTGGAGAACGCGCCCGAGGCGTTCCTCGGCCTGTTCGAGGGCGAGAACATCGGGAAGCAACTGGTGGAAGTCGGCGAGGAGACCGGGCAGCAATGACCGGGCAGTACTGACCGTCGAGGCCGCGAGCGCGGCGACCGTCAATCGTGGCTGTGGTCGTGTGCGTGCCCGCCGTCGGGCGTTCCGCCCGACGAGGGTCGGCTCGCTCCGCTCGCGTCCCCGCCGTCGGAGGCGGCGCTCGACCCGCCGTCGCCCGCCCCGGAGATGCCCCCGCCCGCGACGAGCGCGTCGTGGTCGCCCTCGATCATGTCCAGGTCCTTGAGGTTGTCCCGCTCCTCGAAGTCCTCGACGGCGTCGAGCAGGTCCTGCTGGGTGAGAGTGGTGCGCTCCTCGGTCAGCGCATCGAGGACCGCCTCCCGGAGGACGAGCCGGAGGTCGCTGCCCGTCAGCCCCTCGGTCTCGCGGGCGATCGCCATCGGGTCGAAGTCCTCGATATCCATCCGGCGCGTGACGACGGTGAGGATGTCGGCGCGCATCCGGTCGTCGGGCTTGGGGAAGTTGACGATCTCGTCGAAGCGGCGCCACGCCGCGGCGTCGAGCTGGTCGGGGTGGTTGGTCGCGCCGATCAGCAGGACCTCGTGTTCGATGAGGCTCACCTCGTCGATGCTCTTGAGCAGGGTGTTCACGGCGCGCTTGATGGCGGCGTGTTCGTCGCTGGCGCGGGTCTTGGCGACGAAGTCGAACTCGTCCATGAACAGGATGCAGGGCGAGAGGCGGGTCGCCACCTCGAAGACCTTCTCGACGTTCTTGGCGGTCTCGCCGAGGTACTGGGAGGTGATCATGGACAGTTTCACCTCGACGAACGGGAGGTCGAGTTCGGAGGCCAGCGCCCGCGCGACGGAGGTCTTGCCGGTGCCGGGCGGGCCGACGAACAGCAGCTTCCCGATCTCGCGGAGGCCGATGTCGGCGAGGTAGTCGCGGTGCTCGATGGCCTTGACGATCTTCAGGATCTCCTCCTCCTGGTCGGGCGTGAGGACGAGCTGGTCCATCGTCATTTCGACCTCCTCGGGGGCGCGGACGTCCACCAGGTCGAGCATCTCCTCGTCGTCCTCGTCCTCGAAGTACTCGTCGAGCAGGTTGTCGATCCAGACGCGGTCGGCGCGGACGGGACGGTTGTCGCTGCGCGCGGCCTCGTAGGAGAGGTCGTCGAACTCGTCCTCGTAGCGGGCGGCCAACACAGGGTTGTCGTGGAGGTGGTCGGCGTCGACGCGCTCCAGGAACCACTCCTCGGCCATCTCCTCGTCGGTGAACGAGATGGTCCCGGAGAACTCGTCGCGGTCGGTAAAGAGCAGCCCCGAGACCGCCTCCCAGGGACGGTCGACGCCGGTCGCTTCCCGTGCGGTGGTCGTCGTCGCCGACAGCGGTCGCTCGATCCCCTCGTCGCTCCAGAACACCGCTCGATATGCGGGGGGCAGGTCGTCGGGTTCGAGGTCCCGGTTCTCGCTGTACCACCCCGCCGTCAGCACGAACTCCACGACCGCGAGGTCCGGATCGTTCATTCCCCGAGGAGTTCGGCGTCGAC
>PXRS01000083.1 GCA_003023785.1 Halobacteriales archaeon QS_5_68_33
GGGAAACCAAGTCCGCCCTCCCCGATTTGAACGGGGGACAAGTCGATCTACAGTCGACTGCTCTACCAGTCTGAGCTAAGGGCGGGCGCAATGCGTGGTAGCCGCTCTGTCGGACTTAACCGTTATCATTCGAGACGCGTCGCATGCGACGACTCCGGTGACGGACGGGTGTCGACAGCAGTCGTCCGACGACAGACAGGCGTCAGACATCGCGGGAAGATTGAAATACCAGGCAAACCTGTGTTTCGACGAGCGAATGAGCAAGATAACCTTCCGCGCCGACGACGACCTCGTCCGACAGCTCGAGGAGTTCGACGCCTCCAAGAGCGAGGTCATGCGGGAGGCACTGCGCGAGTACCTCGACGAGCCGTCCGACACGACCCAAGTGTCGGCTGACACGGACGCCGACTCGATCGACGACCTCATCGCCGAACGTGTCGACGCGATCGTCGCCGACCGGGTGGACGGGGCGTTTACGCCCGCACAACCGCAAGACGTCAACGTAAACATCACACTCGACGGCCAGTCAGCCGGTGAGACGGCTGTCGAGGCCGAACCGTCACGTACGGAGGCACGTGACGTATCACACACCGGGGACGGCCGTAAGACGCCCACGCCCGACGGTGAAAACACCGTCGAAAACACGAGTAATACGTGTAGCCAGTGTGGCGAAAAAGTGCCAGCTGAACACGTTTACTGCCCGAACTGTGGCGAGAAGACGAGCCACCGCGTGTTCTGCGAGTGCGGTGACGAACTCCGGTCGGACTGGGCGTTCTGTCCCAGCTGCGGCCGGCGGACCCCCGCAGCCGACGTCCTCGACAGGTCCTGATCCGCCGTAAGCTCCGGACAGGGAGCGTATACGACGGTAAACGTCCGGTTGTCATACACCGGGCGTAACCTTTATAATCCAGTGTTCTGTTGTACTGTGTGCGTAAGACGGTCGTCTTACACGGCGTCGAGCGCGGTCGTGACACCCGCGCTGTCGTGCGATTGCGTCGGTTTGCAGGGCCGATTCGGCCGTGTAAGACGAAACGTGCGGGGCAGTCCGTTGCGGCCGTCTTACCCAACAAGGGAACGAAAAACATGGAGCGTGTGACACTACGGATTCCGAAGCAGCAGATCGAAGAGGTCGAACGAATGGTCGAAACGGGGGAGTACCCCAACCGGAGCGAGGCGATCCGGGCGGCCGTCCGTGAGAAACTGAACGAACAGGACGCCGGAACGGAGCGTCCCTCCGAGAAGCGCAGGCGTCGCACCTACAAGAGGGCCTAACGATGCAGGACATCGTTCAGGAGGCGCTCCAGCGCGACGAGGAAGAACAAAAACAGATGGAGGTCGACGCTGACGGCGACGGGTTCGGCGACCCGCGCATCGTCATCGTCGGCTGTGGCGGCGCCGGCAACAACACCGTCAACCGCCTGTACAACATCGGCGTCGACGGTGCCGACACCATCGCCGTCAACACCGACA
This sequence comes from Halobacteriales archaeon QS_5_68_33, assembly GCA_003023785.1. GTDB lineage: Archaea > Halobacteriota > Halobacteria > Halobacteriales > Haloarculaceae > QS-5-68-33. Next base: position 1,471 of record PXRS01000083.1, read on the forward strand.
AGCAGCACCTCCAGATGGTCGAGGCCGACACGAAGATCCTCGTGGGCAAGTCGCTCACCAACGGCCTCGGCGCCGGCGGCGACCCCGAGATGGGCAAGCGTGCCACCGAGATGGCCCAGGGCACGATCGAGGAAGTACTGGGCGACGCCGACCTCGTGTTCGTGACCGCGGGCATGGGCGGCGGGACCGGCACCGGCGCCGCGCCCGTCGTCTCCAAAATCGCGAAAGAACAGGGCGCCATCGTGGTCGGCATGGTGTCGACGCCGTTCAACGTCGAGCGCGCCCGCACGGTGAAAGCCGAGGAGGGCCTCGAGACGCTCCGGAGCGAGGCCGATTCGATCATCGTCCTCGACAACAACCGGCTGCTGGATTACGTGCCGAACCTGCCCATCGGCAAGGCGTTCTCGGTGATGGACCAGATCATCGCCGAGACGGTCAAGGGCATCTCCGAGACGATCACCCAGCCGTCGCTCATCAACCTGGACTACGCCGACATGACCGCCATCATGAACCAGGGCGGCGTCGCCGTGATGCTCGTCGGCGAGACCCAGGACAAGAACAAGACCGAGGAGGTCGTCAAGGACGCGATGAACCATCCGCTGCTCGACGTGGACTACCGCGGCGCCACGGGCGGGCTGGTCCACATCACCGGCGGCCCCGACCTCGCGCTGAAGGAGGCCGAGGGCATCGCCCAGAACATCACCCAGCGCCTCGACGCCAGCGCGAACGTCATCTGGGGCGCGCGCATCCAGGAGAACTACAAGGGCAAGGTGCGGGTCATGGCCATCATGACCGGCGTCAAGTCCGCGCAGGTCCTCAGGCCGACAAGTCCCGGCAGGCCCTGTCGGACGTCGACGAGACCGACTTCGACGCCAGCCAGAACATCGACACGGACTTTGCCGCCGACCGGACCGCTCGCAACGACAGTTACGGGCACACCGACGGCGGCCGCGACAATCTCGAAAAGCAAAACGGCGTCGACGTCATCCGGCCCGAGTAGGTCGTCGACCCGAAACGGAACCGCCACGCGGCTTGTTCCGTTTTCCACCCGGACAGCACCGCCCGGCGAATCACCGGGACACGGTTACAACCGACCGTCGAGCGCGTCCAGCAGGTCGCACGTCCGGCAGACCGCCCGCCCCGTGGGCGCGCCGCAGACCTCGCACTCGCCGTAGCTCGCGTCGCCGTCGTCGAACGCCGCCGACGCCAGCGCCGCGAGTTTCTCGTACCCCGCCATGACCGAGTGGCGCGTGCCGGGGTGGCTCTCCTCCATCTCCAGGAGGAGCTGCTGGATCTCCCCCCGGTAAGCCTCCTCGGCGTGGGGACACTCCGTGATGTGCGCGGGCAGGTCACGGAGGTGAGCGTACAGCCCGACCTCCTTCTCGGGAACGTCCCGGAGCGGTTTCGCCCGCGGGACGTGGTGGTCCTGTGGCGGCCGGGCGCGCTCGGTGGGCCCGTCGCCCGTGGGTTCGAACGGCCCCAGCGACGCGTCGAAGTGACCCGCTATCTGCTGGACGTCCCCCTCGAAAACGTTCATGAGCGCGGTCTGGGCCTCGTCGTCCAGGTTGTGACCCGTGAGCAGTTTGTCCGCGCCCAGTTTCCCGGCGTACCGCTCAAGGACGTCGCGCCGGAACACGCCACAGTACGCGCAAGCGGCCATGTTCTCGGGGTCGTCCTCGACGACGTCGTCCATGCGGACGCCGAACTCCTCGGCGTAGCTAACCACCTCGTGGCGGACGCCCAGGTCGGCGGTCAGTTCCTCGCAGGCGTCGAGGGACTCGTCGCGATAGCCCTCGATGCCCTCGTGGATGGAGAGCGCGACGAGTTCGACCCGCGGGTCGCGCTCGAAGGTGTCGTGCAGTATCTCCGTCAGGACGACCGAGTCCTTCCCGCCCGAGAGCCCGATAACCCAGGTGTCCGGGTCCTCGGGCGTGGCGTCCTCGGGGACGAGGGAGTCCTCGCGGACGCGCCGGCGGACGCGGTTCTCGACCGAGCGACAGAGGTGCGACTCACAGAGGTGCAGCCCGGAGTAGGCCGCGTGCATCACCGCGGGGTCGTCGCACTTGTCACAGCCCATCGCTCCGGCGTAACGCCCCGGCGGGGGTGAGCGTTTCGTTCTCGACCGCGGCGTTCGCGGCGAGCGGAGCGTCAGCCGTCGCCCGAGACCGACCCGCCCAACCGACCGTATGAAAGAGTTATCCGCCTCGGACAGGTAGCCGGGAGCGATGACGGGGATCCCGCGCGAGCAGGCCGTCGCGACGGTTGAGCGGATCGTCGAGACGGTCGAGCGCGAGCGCATGCCCGTGCCCGTCCGCGAGGTGTGGGTCTACGGCGACGTCGCCCTCGGCCTGGACCCCGTCGAGCGCGTCGACGTCTACCTCACCAAGGACATCCTCATGGGCGGGGACGCCGACCGCGCCGAGGAGTTCCGCGAGGCCTGCGGCGTCGACGGCGTCGGCGAGACGGTCAGGGCCGACTGGGCCGACGAGTACCCCGAGTACCTGCGGGCCAGCGCGGGCGGGTACGCCGCCCCCGAGCAGTGTCTCGCCGCCCACCTGCTCGGCGACGAACCGGTCCACCTCGAGGTCTGCAACGCGAGTTTCGAGGACAACGTCACCCAGCGCCTGGAGGGCGCGCTCGCCCGGGAGAACTACGAGCAGGTGCTCGACCCCCGCGGCGCCTGCCTGTGGGTCGAGGGACGCCGCAGCGAGGACGCCTTCGAGAAACTCCGGGACGGCGAGTTCGTCTTCCCCACCCTGCCCGACGCCCTGGAGATGCTCGGCGCCGACCCCGACCAGGCCCGCGCGGCCGCCGACGCCGTCGAGGCCTACCGCGCCGAACAGGACGGCGCGACGGTCCGCGGTGACGTGGTCTGACCGAGACGCCCGCCCCCGCCGACAACCAGGGAGTGTCACCGGTAGTGTTCAGATACGAGATTGCGATCGTCGGGAACAGGTGAAAGCCCCCGTCGGCTCCGGTCGAAGGACTCGCTGCGCTCCGACGGGTAAAACGGCCTGAGCGGGTGGGACTGAAAGGGGCGACTCGGTCGACGACGGCGGCTGCAGCAAGCACCGCAGGGCGAAGCCCGAGGAGCGCAGCAAAGCCCCCGAGTCGACCGGGTCGGGGCTTTCACGCTGTTTGCAGTGGCGGCTCTCCGTCGCTTATCTGAACACCGTCGTGTCACCTGACCATAAATTTTTCACGGGCGGCTGCGAGCACAGCGTATGGACGAACAACTCGACCGGCGGACCTGGGTCGCTCGCGTCGGAACCGTCGTCGCCGGAAGCGCCGCGCTCGCCGGCTGTTCCGGGCCGGGCGAGGGAGAAGACGAGGAGGACGGCGGCGACGGTAGCGGAGAGGGCGGCGAGGAGGACTGATACTGCCGGCTGTAAGTCTGTTAAGAATTTCGCCGCCCCGGAGCGGCGAATATCCTCACGAAGTTATAGCCGGCAGTATGACTACCCGACCCGACCGACGGTCACGAAGAAGGGCACGCGCTCGCGGCGCTCGTACTCGCGCTCGCCCATCTGTTCGACCACGTCCCGACCCATCGAGCGCCAGTCCGACCACAACTTCTCGTACGCCTCCTCGCTGGTGTCGCCGGCGAGCATCGTTTCGCGGTCATCGGCCAGGCCGTCGCCGGTGACCTTCCGGCGGGCGGCCTCGACCGCCGCCTCGGAGTAGGGCGGTTCGGTCGTCCGCTGGTGGTCGTACCGGCGCGTCGAGACGACCTCCAGTTCCGCGTCCTCGAATACGTCGGCCACGTCGGCGCCGAGCGCGACGTCCGTCTCGACGCCGTCGAGAAACCGCTCGCGCGCCCGCCGGGCCAGCGACGCCTCCCGGTCGACCGTCGAGTCGACCTCGACCGCGCTGTTGTCGGGTTCGACCGCCGCGACCAGCCCCGAGGAGACGCGGGCGAACTCCCGGACCGCCGCGACCGGGTCCGGGAGGTTGACCAAAAGCGCCTGGCAGACCACCAGGTCGAACGCCCCGTCCCTGAGGGGAAGGTCCGTCGCGTCCGCGCGAACGACGGGCGCGACGGCCCGCGCCGCCGACAACAGGGCAGGGTCGACGTCCGCGCCGACCACCTCGGTGTCGCTCTCCTCCCGTAGCACGCGGGTCAACTCGCCGGTGCCACAGCCGACGTCGAGAACCCGCTCGCGGCGCTCCAGGTCCAGGTCCGTCAGCGCCGTGCGGGAGTCGGCCCACATCCCGCGGCGGGTCGCCTCCAGGTACTCGGCGTCGAAGCGGCGCACGCTCCACGGATGGCCGCCGACGGCCAAAAACCGGTCGGTCCGATACTGACGGACAGAACGGTTGATATACTGGTCGACAGAACGGTTGATAGAATTCGCCCCCGTCACGTCGGCACTGTTCAGATAAAAGTCCAACTGCGACTACCGCAGACAGCGTGAAAGCCCCCGCTGGCTCCGGTCGAGGGGCTCGCTGCGCTCCTCACTCGCACGGTGAACGTGGACGCGATTCGCGCCCGCCGTTCCAGCGTTTTCGTCGCCGCCATCGCCGTCCCCCGGCCGTTCGACTGCCAGCCCGCCCCACACCGTCGGAACTGGTATGTCCCGGTCGGACGCAGAGCCGGTATGGTCGACGCACGCGAGTACCACGAGCGGACGAACCACTCGCCGGAGAAACTCCGGGAACGGTCGTTTCGCCTCGACCGCTCGAACCAGCCCGACCCCGTCAAGCGCTACGCCGACCGCCCCCGCTTCGACCCCGGCGAGGACCCCGACCTCCCGGAGACCCCGGTCCTGACCGCGGTCGAAACAGACGATGCAGACCCGCCGGCCGCGGTGCCGACGCCGGACGGCGACCCGCACGTCCCGACGCTGTGTCACTACGCGGCCGGCGTCACGAAGGAACTCGAACGGCAGGGCCGGCGGGTCCGCTATCGCGCCGCCGCGTGTACGGGCAAACTCTACCACGTCGACCTCTACGCCGTCACCGGCGATACCGGCGCGTTCGACCCCGGGGTCTACCATTTCGACCCCGGGTCCGGCGCGTTCGACGTCCTCCGCGAAGGCGATTATCGCGGGACCCTCGCGGCCGCGACCGCCGGCCATCCCGGCGTCGCCGACGCCCCCGTGACGTTCGTCGCTACTTCGGAGTGGTGGCGCAACGCCTGGAAGTACCGCGAGCGCACCTACCGCCACGCGTTCTGGGACGCCGGGACGGTCCTCGCAAACCTGTTGGCGGCCGCCCACGGGAGCGGCCACCGCGCGGAGGTCGTCACCGCCTTCGTCGACGACCCCGTCGTCGACACCCTGGGAGTCGACCCCGACGAGGAGGCACCGGTCGCGCTCGCCCCCGTCGGGTCGGGGTCGCCCGTCCCCGACGACGCCGGTCCGAGCACTGTCGACCCAATCGACCCCGACGTCGTTCGCTCCTCGGACCCCGTCGAGTATCCGCTGGTCCCGGACGCGTGGCGACAGAGCCGACTCGACGACGGCGCGGCCGCCCGGAAGTGGCGAGAGCGGTTCGGCGCCGAAGCGGCCGACGCTTCGCTGGGCGCGGAGCGACCCGACGACTGGGTCGACCTCGACCCGGTTGACGCCGACACCGCCTCGGCCCGGCCCGTCGACGCGACCGTCGAGCGCCGGGGGTCGCTCCGCGAGTACAGTCACGACCCCGTCAGCGCACGCACGTTCGCGACGGTGCTGGACCGCGCGCTCGGCGGCGTCCCGGCTGACTGCTTCGGGGCGGGCGCGCTGGCCGGCCTCGTCGACGTCTACTGTCTCGTCCACGCGGTCGAGGGGGTCGAGCCCGGCACCTACGAGTACCACCCCGGCGCCTGCGCGCTCGAACGGGTCCGTGACACCGACCGCGAGGCGGCCGGCGAACTCGCGCTGGGACAGTCGGTCGTCGGCGACGCCGCCGTCAACGTCTATCTCGTGACCGATGTCGACGCCGTCGTCGCGGAGTTCGGCAACCGCGGCTATCGGCTCGCGCAACTGGAGGCAGGGGTCGACCTCGGGCGGCTCTACCTGGCGACCTACGCCCACCTCGGACTCGGCGGGCGCGGGTTCACGTTCTTCGACGAGCGCGTCGGCGAGTACCTGGGCGACCACGCGGGCGACCAGTTGCCGATGACGCTGTTCGCGTTCGGGAAGCCGAGCGAGTCGGTCCGGGGATAGACCCGGTCGTTCCCCGGGACGGCGTGGGAAACGGTCGGTCCGTCATACGGTCGGTTGTAACTCAGTTCCGGATGTCGTCGAACCGGTCGGCGAACTACCGGTAGACGGTACAACCGACCGTATCAGTCGTCGGCGGGCGTGGCGTCGGGCGAGGTCAGGTCGATGCGGTCGGCGTCGACGCCGAGTTCGTCGATGGCGACCTGGGCGGCACGCTTGCCGGAGACGAGCATGGCGCCGAACGTCGGGCCCATCCGCGGGAGACCGTACGTCGTCGCCGTGGCCATTCCCGTGACGACCAGCCCGTCGTGTGCGAGACCGGTGTGTTCGACGACGGCGTCCTCGGACTCGCCGACCCACATGGAGTCGTGCCCGGGTGAGTCGTGGCCGGGCGCGCCGTAGGAGTCGTCGCCCGTCCGGTCCATGCCGCTGTCGCCCTCCTCGATGCCGGGTGCGTTCAGGACGCCCCGCTCGTCGAGTTTCCTGACGGCCATCGCGTCGTGGCCCGTCGCGTCGATGACCAGGTCGGCCTCGACCGCGATGGGGTCGACGCAGGTGATCTCGCGGGGGAGGGCGTGGACCGGCGTCCAGTTCATCACGATGCCGCCGACGCGGTGGTCCTCCCTGATGACGATGTCCGTGAACTCCGTCATGTTCTGCATCTTCGCGCCGGCGTCACAGGCGGCCTTGATGAGTCCCGAACAGGCCTCGGGTCCGTTGGCGACGTACAGCCCCTCCGAGTCCCGGGACTGCGTGTAGTCGACGTCGAGTTCGTCCAGCACCCGCTGGGCCGGGTCCCGGACGGTGACCTTGTTCATCAGGAACCCGCCCAGCCAGAAACCGCCGCCGAGGTAGTTGTTCTTCTCGACGACCATCGTCCGGACGCCGCGCTCGGAGAGTTCCTTCGCCGCCATCAGGCCCGACGGCCCCCCGCCGACGATGATGACGTCCGAGTCCGAGAAGTCCATGAACTCCTCGGTCCACTCCTGGCCGATGGCCCGCGTCACTTCCGCCTCGCCCACGTCGCTGAACTGGTCGAAACCGTCGCCGTTCTGGCTCATACCACTCGGTGTTAGCACCCGGTGGTGTTACCGCTTTCGTTATAAAATCGCTGTACAATCGAGTTGTATTTGCCGTGGATTCGAGTCGGACGGGCACGCGGGTCGGCGGTCGCGGTATCCATCGGGTGTACAACGGGCTTATCCGCGGGCCCGGCGAAGGCGGGGGCATGTCGCTGGTACTGCCGAGCGAGATCGTGGTCGAGCGGTTCCTCCCGACAGCGCGGGCGCTGCTGGCGCGGGCGCTCGACGAACGGGGGTTCACCCAGCAGGAGGTCGCCGACCGACTGGGCGTCACGCAGGCGGCCGTCAGCCAGTACGTCCGCGGGGACGTCACCGTCGAGGACCGCTTCGCGGAGGACGAGCGCATGCGGGCGACCGTCCGGCGGATCGCCGACGGGTTCGCCGCGGGCTCGATGGACGGCTACGAGGCGCTGGCCGAACTGCTCGCGCTGGTCGAGACCTTCGAGGACCGCGGACCGGTCTGTGCGGTCCACGAGGCGGAGATGCCCGTCCTCGACGGGATGGGCTGTGACCTCTGTGTCCGGGGTGCCGACGACGCCGTCATCGCCGAGCGGGCGGCGCTGTCGGTCGTGCGACGCGCCGCGCGCCGCCTCGCGAACGCGCCCGGGATGGCGACCCACGTCCCGAACGTCGGCACGAACGTCGGCACGGCCGTCCCCGGCGCGACCGACGTAACCGACGTCGCGGCCGTCCCGGGGCGTCTGCAGGCGGTCGGCTCCCGGGTTCTCGTGCCCGCCGACCCGGAGTTCGGCGCCTCACAGCGCGTGGCGACCACCGTCCTCGCGGCGATGGCCCACGACCCCGACCGGCGCGGGGCGCTCAACCTCGGTACCTCCGGGGCACTGCTCGACGCGGCCCGCGACCGGGGGATCGACCCGCTCGCGTTCGACGCCGGCTACGAGGACCGCGGCCGGCGCCTGCGCGAGCGTTTCCGCGAGCGCCGGTCCGTCCCGCAGGTTCTCTATCACGAGGGGGCGTTTGGCATCGAACCCGTGACGTACGTCCTCGGCGAGACGGCGACCGAGGCAGCGACGCTCGCCGTCGAACTCGTCGAGGCCGCCGACGGCGCGTGACCGGCAGCATTACTCGCTCTCGGCCCCGTCCCGGTCGCCGCCCTCGCGGATCGCCCGTTCGGCCGCGTCGAGCGCCGCGTCGGCGTCGAATTCCGCGACGACCCCCTCCAGCGTGTCGCGGTCGGCGCCGCGCAGTTCGCGGGCGTGGGCGGCGATGTTCGGGACCGCGCGGATGACGTTGTCGACGATGGGAACGGTCGCGGCCCGTGCCGACCGCGAGAGGGGGTTGAGGTCGACCACCAGCTGGGTCTTGTCCATCGCCCCCAGCGCCTCGGCGCGGTCGCCGTCCTCGAGGGGGACGAGCACCACGTCGGCGGCGGCGATGCCGTCGGCGTCCACCTTCGCTCGCTCGTGGTCCAGCCCCGGGATCCGCGCGTCGGCGGTCAGCCCCTTGACCTCGGTCGCGCCGTGCTCGCGGAGGTGGGCAGCGATGGCCCGCACGCGCTCGTCGGTCCGGTTGAACAGGTTCACCTCCAGGTCCGCGCCGGTCGCCCCGGCGAGGTCGACCATCTCGCCGGGGACCAGCGCGGCGACGTTCCCGTTGACCGATATCACAGGATGGTCGGCCAGGAGGAAGTGCGCGGCGGCCGCCCGGGCGGCGCGGTCGGCGCTCGGGAGCGTCGCCTCGCCCAGCAGGTAGTCGAAGGCCTCGCCGCGGCCCTGCGCGATGAGGCCCTGCCGGGAGGTGATCCCCTTCTCGACGCCCGCCTCGACGCGGTGGCGGGTCACCAGCGAGTCGTGGCGCGGGTGGCTCTCCGGGACCTCGGCGTCGGTCATACCCGAACCGAGCGCGTCGGAGGCCGAAAAGCGCTCGCTTTCGGGTCACTCGACCGGTTCGGGTTCGCCCGGCGGTGCGAGCATCGTCGTGCCCGCCTCGTGGATCCGGCAGACCTCGGGGTCGTAGCCGGCGTCCGAGAGGCCGGTGTCGAGCGCGACGACCGTCTCGCCGAGCATCCCCATCGTCGCCTCGCCGCCCGCCTCGCTGACGTCGGTGACCACCTCGCGGACCCGGCCGGTGAGCAGGCCGGTCTCGCGGGCGAACCCGCGCGAGGCCTCGAAGAACGTCGCCAGCGTCGGCTCCCGGACCAGGTCCGACAGCGCCCGCCGGCCGGCGTGGCTGAGCGCCTCGGTGTCGCCGCCGATCACGTCGCTCGTCGGGAGTTTCCCGTCGGTCAGGTACTCCACCCGCGCCCTCGCCGGGACCGCGTCCATCCTGTTGTGTCGAGGGCTCCCGGGTTCCAGGCGGATGGGGACGCCGCCGTGGCGCTGGGCAACGACGTCGCCCAGTCCCGTCCCCGCCTGGACCTCCGCGCCGTGGGCGATCGTCGCGAGTTCGTACGCCGAGAGCCCGCGCTCGAAGACGGCGTTGGCCGCGAGCGCGGTGCCGAGCGCCAGCGCGCCGGAGACGCCGAACCCGGCGCCGACCGGCAAGTCCGTGTCGCCGTGCACCTCGGCGGTCGCGCGGAGCGCGTCGAGCGTCCGGTCGACCGCCGCCACGGAGACGCGCTCGTCGCCGAGGTACACCGCAGACTCTTCGGCCCGGCGGACGGTCACGGTCACGCCGTCCGTGAGGACGAGGCCGGCGCCGGTCGAGCCCGTCGTGGTCGGGTCCTCCGCCCGGTCGACGGTGAAAAAGCCCGTCACGTGCCCCGGCGCGAACGCCTGTGCGACGTCGGTCATACCCGAGCGAGGTGGGGACGCCTGTAATCAGTTTCGTCCCGGGGACCCGTCGGTCAGCGTGCGACTCCCCGACGCCGCGTACGAGCGGGCGGTCGACGGACTGGGCGTCGAACCGGCGACCGAGGACAAGCACTTCTCGCGAGCACAGGCCAGACGCGTCGTCCGTCGGATGGACGACCGCGGTCTCGGGACGACCGGCACGGCCACAAACGAGCCGTCGGCGCAGTCGGCGAGTGACCCCTCGGTATTCCGAATCGGATCTTCGTTTATAATCCTATTTCTGATACACGGTCGGTCGGACCGATCTGATACCAGTTGGGCATTAGCTCTATTAAACTGGTGGCCCGAGTGGAGCGTGTATGTCACCGGCACCGATCCTGTTCCAGGCGACGCAGTCCGACGCGTACCAGGCCATCCAGGACGACATCCTGCTGAGTTCGTCGCTGTGGGTGAACATCGCGCTGGCGGGGCTGGCGGCGCTCGCGTTCGTCTACATGGGGCGCAACGTCGAGGACTCGCGGGCAAAACTCATCTGGGGGGCGACCCTGATGATCCCGCTGGTATCGATATCCAGCTACACCGGCCTGGTCTCGGGGCTGACGGTGGGATTCATCGAGATGCCGGCGGGCCACGCCCTCGCCGGCGAGGAAGTGATGAGCCAGTGGGGCCGGTATCTGACGTGGGCGCTGTCGACGCCGATGATACTGCTCGCGCTCGGGTTGCTCGCCGACGTCGACCTGGGTGACCTGTTCGCGGTGATCGCAGCCGACATCGGGATGTGCATCACGGGGCTGGCGGCGGCGCTGATCACGTCCTCGCTGGCGCTGCGGTGGGTGTTCTACGCGATCAGTTGCGCGTTCTTCGTCGTCGTGCTGTACGCCATTCTGGTCGAGTGGCCGGCCGACGCCGCCGAGGCGGGTACCGACGAGATATTCGGGACGCTCCGAATGCTGACGGTCGTGCTGTGGCTCGGCTATCCGGTCGTGTGGGCCGTCGGCGTCGAGGGACTGGCCCTGGTCCAGTCCGTCGGCGTCACCTCGTGGGCCTACTCGGCGCTGGACATCGGCGCGAAGTACCTCTTCTCGTTCCTCCTGTTGCGCTGGGTCGCGGCCAACCAGCGCGTCGTCTCCGGAACCGGCGTCACGAGCGGTGCCGACGCCGCGCTGGCCGACGACTGACACGGTCGGTTGTACCGATTTCGCTCATCCCGATAAGTCGTCACTTCCTGTTAGCGATGGCCGTCTCATCCGATTACGGTATGAAACGAGCGCGCACCCGGTGCACAGTTATCTTACCGACTCAACGGTATCTTCGTGAACTCAGTTCGACGAGCGATGATTTATCGGGACGAGCGTGTCACATATCGGGGAGCGATCGGGGCGGCCGACCACCCGTGGTACTGGCCGACGGTCTCGCCTACGGACTCAGACGCTGGCGATCCCGCGGGAAGAGGACGGCCTCGCGGATGTTCTCCAGTCCGAGCATCGTCATGACGAGGCGTTCGCCGCCCAGCCCCCAGCCGGCGTGGGGGGGCATCCCGTAGCGGAACATCTCGGTGTAGTACTCGAACTGGTCGGGGTCCAGGCCCTGCTGTTCGAACCCCTCGACGAGGTGCTCGTATCGGTGCTCGCGCTGTCCGCCCGAGACCAGTTCCATCGACGGGTGCATCATGTCGAAACCCGTCGAGAGAGCCGGGTCGTCGCCGTGGTCCTTGATGTAGAACGGCTTGATCTCGGAGGGCCAGTCGGTGATGAAGTAGTGCTGTCCGACTTCCGAACCCAGGACGTGTTCGGCCTCGGTGGGCAGGTCGTCGCCCCAAACGAGTTGCTCGTCGAGTTCGCCCGTCGCGTTGATCCGCTGGATGGCCTCCTCGTAGGTGAGCCGCGGGAAGTCGTCCTCGGGCACCTCGAACTCGCCGGCGAGCCCGAGCGTTTCCAGCCCCGCCTCGCAGTTCTCGGCGACGCCCTCGTAAGCCGCCCGCACCACGGACTCGCAGGCGTCCATCGCCTCCGTGTGGTCGTAGAACGCCGACTCGAAGTCGATGGAGGTCGCCTCGTTGAGGTGGCGCGGCGTGTTGTGCTCCTCGGCGCGGAAGATCGGCCCGATCTCGAAGACCCGCTCCAGCCCGGAGCCGACCATCAGCTGTTTGAACAGCTGTGGCGACTGGTTCATGAACGCCTCGCGCCCGAAGTAGGTGATCGGGAACAGCTCCGTGCCGCCCTCGGTCCCCGTCGCGACGATCTTCGGCGTGTTGATCTCCGTACAGCCCAACTCGCGGAACCGTTCGCGCACCGACCGCAACACTTCGGCGCGGATCTCGAAGACGGCCTTCACTTCCTCCTTGCGGAGGTCGAGCGTGCGGTTGTCCAGGCGAGTGGGGAGTTCGGCGTCGACCTTCCCGGAGGGGTCCAGCGGGAGTTCGGGGTCGGCCTCGGCGACCACCTCCAGCGAGTCGGGGACGATCTCGACGCCGGTCGGGGCGCGGTCCTCTTTCTCGACGGCGCCCGTCACCGCGACGACCGACTCGCGGTGGACGTCCAGTCCCCGCTCGACCAGTTCGTCGTCCATCCCGTCTTTCTCGAACTTGACCTGGATCCTGCCGGTGGTGTCCCGGACGATCAGGAAGGCGATGCCGCCCAGGTCCCGGATCTCGTGGACCCACCCGGCGACGGTCGCGGTCTCGCCGGGTTCGGCTGCCGCGGTGTAGGTGCGGTCGTCCATACGCCACCGTTTCGGTGGCCCCGACTTAAGGACAGTCCTTCCGGGTCACCGGTTCTCATACCGGATAGTTACTCGACCGCATCAGGCGGGGTAGGCGTTCCGCAGGTAGGTTCCGACCGCGTCGACCCGGCCGGGGGTCCGCGTCCAGAAGCCGTGGTAGACGCCAGGGTCGCGCTCCTCGGCAACGAGGGCGGCCTTTCCGCTGTCGTCGCCCGCGCCGTCGTGGACGACGAACCAGCTGTCGCGTATCTCCTCGGACTCGGAGGGGTGGACCACGACGCCGGCATCCGCGGGCGTCGGGGCATCGGGAACGCCGTACACGTGGACCTCGACGCCGCTGTCGACGAGGCGTTCGTATATCCGGCGTGCCCGGGGGTCACCCCACAGATTGGAGAGAGCCTGAAACCCGGCGTCGACGCGACCGGCGCCGGTCCGGTAGCCACGCATCTCGACGACCCGGCTCACTTCGACGAGAAACGCCCTGTCGACGCCCCTGGCGCCGTGGGCGTCGTCGCTCAGCGCCTTGAGCACGTCGGGTTGCTGGCGCCGATCGAACGCGTCGTCGGACTCGACGACGATCGCGTCCGTGAGGGCGTCGACAGTCGTCGCCGCGACCAGTTCCTCCCCGCGGTGCAGCAGGGCGACGTTCCGCGGCGTAGACGCGTCGAGCGTCGCCGTCCGGACCGGGACGTCTCGGGACTCGAAGTACGACCGGAGACTGTCGCCGTCCCCGTCGGTCGCGTCGCAGTTACACAGCGTCAGGGTCGGCCGCTCGTCCTCGGCAGCGGCGATCGCCGCGTGCAGCGACTCGGGAACGGGGTACGCGGCGGGGCCCCCGCTCACCCCTGCTGACGCCGGTGTGTCCGGGTGCGAGTCCGAGTCGTCGAACTCGACGGCCGTCCAGTCGGTCGTCTCGCCGCGACCGCGGAGGCGGGTTTCGACCCCGTCCGGGTCGCGTTCGCGGACCTCGACCGCGCCGTCGACGAACGCCTCGAACTGGCTGTCGAGTCGCTCGTCGAACCCGTCGGTGTGAACGACGACGAGACCGAACCCGTCGACCGCGTCGACCCGCCGGCACATCGCGTGGAGGAACTTGACGACCCGCTCGTCGTCCGCGTACATCACCATCGTGTTCAGCGAGAGCAGGCCGAGACGGACGCGGTCGAGTGCCTGCTGTACCACCAACGCCTCGAGGAGCTTGCTCACTGTCATCCCGACGCCGGTGAGGTCGGCCGGCGACCCGACCGTGGCGACGCGCGGGTCGCTCCCGTCGGCCGCGTACTCGTCCGCTGTCGTTCCGGTTGGGCGGTTGCCGGCGTTGCCGCCCGTGGCGTCAACGATACCGACAGATCTCGGGTCGGCCGCCGGTACGTGTGCACGGTACCGTCGCCAGAGTGCAGACGGACTGTCGTCAGTCGTCACGAGGACGGTCCCCGTCTCGGCGTCGTCGTCCGCGGCCAGCGTCCGCACCACCACGTCGGTCTTGCGGGTCATTGCTGGCCCCCGGACGAGGAGCGTCGTCCCCCCGGTCACCGACGCTGTCGACATCCACGGACCTGTCGAATACATGGGGATTACTTGCCCGTCGGCAAACACAACTCTTTCGCCAGCATTTCATCTCTGATAATCCGTTCACCCGGGTCAGCATGACTGCCGAGTTGTCGATGAGAACCTGTTTCTTGCTGGCAAAGTTGACCGCGTCGACGCGTGGACGTATCGCTCGCGGTTGCCCTCCCAACTCCGCCAGCGTTCCTCCCCGTCTCGGCGGGTCTCGTGACTGGCAGTCAGCGATATTGTCGAACTTCCGATACGAAAGGGTGATCAGGAACATTCAGAGAACGACTTCTTTTTCGACGAATCGCGAAGAAAAACGCGAAGCCACCCGCGGTAGGGTCGACCCCCCGGTCGATAGGGTTTACCGGCCGGGACTCCAGATTCCGACGATGGACGAGAAGACCGAGGAACTCAGGGACATCTTCGTGTCCGTCACCGACGAGGAGATGGTCACGGAGACACAGGCCGAGACGCCCGGGTCGCTCGTCGACGACGAGAAGGACGTTGCGGGACAGCTCCACGAACTCGTCACCCGGCTGCGCGAGGCGGAATCGTTCGAAACCGACCTCGATACGGGGACCTACGCCGCGGTGGTCCGGGCGTTCTACGACGGCGCGAGCGACGCCGAAATCGCCGCCGACGCGGGACTGGATGCCGAGACGGCGCTCGCTGCGCGGCTGGACCTGCACCTGCTCCGGGACGCCGACACGGACCCCCCGTTCGACCTGACAGCGCTGCGCCGGCGGCCGGACGCCGACGACGCTGCACTCGCGGCAGACCTGGGTGTCGACCGGCACACAGTACGGCGCTACCGCCGGATCGTCGAGGCGGAGGACGCCGCCCGGCGGGTCAACTATCGCTACCAGTGGGCGTTCGACGAGTTGCTGACCGATGCCGAACTGGCCCGCCGGTTCACCGACGCCCGGGAGGACGGCCTGGAGGAAGCCGCCGAGGGCATCGAAACCGACGTTTCCTTCTAGAGGTTTATCAGGGAGGGCGCGACCACCCCGGGCCATGGAAACGTTCCGTGACGTCGAGACGGCGGCGTACTGCCCGCGGAAGCTCTACTACCGGCGGCGCGACCCCGAGGCCTCCGACCCGCCCTCGGAGGTGGCCGCTGTCCGGGAGCTGGCCTTCCGGTACGAGGAACTCATGGCCGACGACGCGGCACTGTCGGCGGCGCCGACCGCGCTGACGCCCACCCAGTATCGCTCGCGACTCGGCCGCAGTCGCGCCCGGTGCGACGACTGGGACGCCCTCGCGTCGCCTCCTCGACGTGACGTACACCTCGCCGGCCGGGAGTGTCGCGGCGTCGCCCACAAGGTGCTCGAGGACCCGCCGCGTCCGTCGCTCGTCTTCACCGGCGACCCGCCCACGAACGGCGTCTGGGAGCCACAGACGGTCAGACTGGTCGCGGCCGCGAAGGCGCTCGCTTGGGAGCGCGAGCGCCCCGTCGAGACCGCAATCGCCGAATACCCCGCCCACGGCGTCGTCCGCGAAATCCCCCTGACGACCCGCCGGAAGGCCACCTACCGCTCAGCCCTGCGGACCGCCCGCGCCATCGACGGCCCGCCCGCCCGCATCGACAACGACGCCAAGTGCTCCCCCTGTGACTACCGCGAGGAATGTGGCGTCCAGACCCGCTCGCTCCGCTCACTGTTGTAGTGTCGTTGGATAACGACCGTAGTTCGGGCACTGTCTAGTTGAGGGAGTTTGCGAAGCGAGCAGGTCGTAAGTAGTGTCCATGACGCTCGGAGACCTGCTCGAAGAGAATTCAGAGGCGGACGATGAAGACGTGTGGGAAAACGAGCGCACGCTGACGGCCGAGCCGTCGCGGTACACCGGCTGGTGATGGTGGCAGAACACGGGGTCGACGCTGTTGCGGGCAAGCACGTCCATCATAAAAATGGCATCCGGTGGGATAATGGACCAGAGAAGCTACAGCCGACAGTATCAGGCCAGCGCTCCGCCGCACCGTTCGGCGACGCCGACGAGTTCGAGCCAGGTGTTCACCCCGGCCCGGAGCGCGATGAGGTCGGCGGCGGTGACCGTCACCGTGACCGTCGCCTCGGCGCGGTCGACGCGCACGCTCGTCCGGTCGCCGTCGATGTCGCCGGCCTCGACGCGGGTGCTCCGAACGACGCGAGCGGCCCGCTCGGCGTCGGGGTAGTCGAATTCGAGAACGGCCTCGTGGTCGTGGCCGGCGTCGCGTTCGG
The DNA here is from genome assembly GCA_003023785.1 of Halobacteriales archaeon QS_5_68_33. Lineage (GTDB taxonomy): Archaea > Halobacteriota > Halobacteria > Halobacteriales > Haloarculaceae > QS-5-68-33. Next base: position 17,943 of record PXRS01000083.1, read on the forward strand.
GAGTCACTGATACGGATCGGCGGGTGGTCCAGTCGGCAGTCACGGCCGCGCGGGCGCTGTGGTCACTCGACGTCGACGGTCTTGACGTCGCGACTGCGCTCCTTGAGGAGCACGCGGTGGCCGCAGTACGGACAGCGGACACCGCCGTACTCGTCGAGTTCGACGTCGCGCTTGCAGCGGGAACAGCGGTAGCTCATTCGTCCTCGTCGGCGAGCGCGGCGCGGATCGACCGGGTGACGGTGCGGCCGCCGGGCGTTTCGGGGGTGTAGGCGCCGCCGGCGAAGCGGTAGCCGCAGTAGCCACACTCCCAGATGCCGGTCCCGTCGCGGTCGACGCGGTCCTCGCCACACTCCGGGCACTCGTGGTCCTCGCGCATCTCGCCCTCGATCTCGGCGACGCGGCGGCGGGCGACGCGCCCGTAGCGCGCCCCGAACCGTCCGGCGCTGCCGGTTTCGCCTCGTTCGGGCATAGTGTCACTGTGTGCGGCACTGGCGCGTATAAACCCTGCGAGTTGGAGGCGATGGCCTGTTCGTCTCCGTGCGGACGGCGCGAAGGGGTGACCGCTCGTCACTCCTGGAGGTCTTCCTCGCGCAGCGCTTCATTCAGGTCCTCGCGAACCACCTCGCCGAGGTCCTTCCCGCGGGCGGTCGTGACGATCCGGTTCTCCTGGACGCTGGAGCCGTCACGGAGGAGCAAACGGACGTTGCCGTTGGCGTCGGCGCGGGTGGCCTTGGCGCGCACGCCCGACCGCGAGCCGGAGCCGCCGGCGTCGATGGGCCCGGGGATGACCTTCTTGACGTGGGGGTGGCCGGCAGCGGTGTAGACCGCGCGCTGGCCGTCGCGGCCGCCGACCAGCGTCGAGTGGCTACCCCCGATCTTCTCGCTGGGCGCGGCGTCGACGACGTCCAGCGGCGCTTCGCCCTGGCGGTCGAGGACGGCGGCGACGGGGTCGTCGTCCTCGACGCGGTAGAACTCGTAGCGGAGCTGTTCGCGGACGGCTCGCACCACCTCGCGGTCGCCGGTGGCGTACACCTTCTCGGGGCGCTTGCGGCGCACCTCGTCGGCGACGAGGCCGGCGAAGTTGCGGAGTTCGACGACGCCCGCCTCGTCGCCGTCCTCGGGGGTCGTGGTGACCTCGCGAGCGCCGACGACCCGTTCTTCGACGAGGGTGGTCACGCGGGCCCGCTCGCGGTCGAGTTCGAGGACCACTGCGTCGGCGTTGTCCGAGCGACAGACCAGGCAGTAGTCGCCCGGTCGGTCGAGTGAGGAGCCACAGCGCCGACACTCCATGTGGGCCCCGCTAATCGATTCGCAAGGATAAACAGGAGGGTTCGCGGCGCGAGGCCCGGGGTCGTGCGACAGCCACCCGGCGTCGCGAGCAGACTACCCCTCGCGTTCCTCGGCGCCGATCCGGAGCGTTTCGCCGCCATGGCTGATTGCGGGCTCCTCGCCCTCATGGACGCCGAACGAGGGGTCGTTCCCGGTTCGTCGGTTCCGGTCAGCGCCGGATTGTCGTCCGTCGGGCCCATCTCGCCCGGCACGTCCGCAGAGGTATCGTCGATGCAGCCGGCGACCCCGAGCGCGCCGAGACCGGTGAATGCCACGAGGCTTGACCCCAGGGCGATTCACGACCCGCTGATACGGTCGGTTATACCGATTTACCGGTATTTCGCCGACGATTCGACGAAATCCGGAACTGATTTACAACCGACCGTATGAGACTCCGGAAGCGTTAAAACCGGTCAGCGTCTTCCTCCGAGTGCTACCGCTTCGGGCCGGTGGGGTAGCTTGGTATCCTTCGGCCTTCGGGTGGCCGTAACCGCGATTCAAATTCGCGCCGGCCCACTTCTTCCCGCACACGTTTTGGATTCGCAAGACGTGATACTGCCGGCTGTAAGTCCGTCAAGAATTTCGCCGCCCCGGAGCGGCGAATATCCTCACGAAGTTACAGCCGACCGTACGAGGCGGAGCAGGACGACGAACACGACCAGCAGGAGACTGATCCCCGGTCCAGCGACCCGACCCCGGACTCGGAGCGGCCCTGCTCCACCGAGGACGAACTGGGGTGCAGGACCGTGGGATACAAAATACCGGACGCTACGCGGCCGTTTCGGCGGCCATCGTGTAGATCCGGTTGGCCCAGTCGGCCTCCGCACGCGGAGTCGGCCCGTCACCGGTGCCCTGGATGGCGTTGGCCTCCCGGCGGACGACCGGCGTGTGCGGCGGCGTCGAGCATCGGCCGGTCGACGGTGGCGTCGGGACCGTACCCCTCGGGGTAGACCCGGACCGACTGCGTGGGGATGTCGACGAGAACTCGCCCCTCGGCGGCGAGAAACTCCACCTGTCTGGTCCCGCGGACGTTCGAGTGGTGCTGGATCGTGCACGCGACGTCCCCTCCCGTCCGGTAGGAGACGGCGATGCCGTCGTAGGCCACGCCGGGGTCGCCGGTCGTGTTGATCCGACGGACGTCAATGGCGTCCTCGCTCGCCGGATAGCCGGCGGACCGCAGACCGACGTACACCGGGTGGACGATGCCCTCGCCGAACTCCCCGCCCGGGAGGTCCAGCACCCAGTCGCCCCGCCGGGGTTCGCGCGGGTCGTTGTTCTCCAGCCAGCGGACCGAGACGCCGTGGAGGCGACCGAACCGGCGGCGCTCGACGAGTCGCCGCGCCCGCACGAGCGGCGGGTAGTACACCTGATTGTGGACGACGGTGGTCCGCAGGCCGGCCTCGTCGGCGGTCCCGACCAGTCGCTCGTACCCCTCGCGCGTCGCCGTCACCGGTTTCTCGACGAGGACGTGTGCACCCGACCGCAGACACCGGACACCGACATCGGCGTGGGTGCCGACCGGCGTGCAGACGTGTACCCAGTCGACCGATTCCGCCGCGAACAGGTCACCGACGTCGGTATACGGAGTCGACCCCCACTCCGCGGCCCGCTCCTCGGCGACGGAGCCGTCGGCGTCGACGACCCCGGTTAACCGGGCGCCCGGCGTCCGCTCCAGCGCGCGCCTGTGCCACTCGGCAACGTTCCCCAGTCCGACGATGGCCGTGTCTATCACGGCCGACCGTTCGGGCGACCGAACAATAACGTCCGGGGGGAGTCGCGTCCGACCGAACCGTTATATCGGGACTGTCCCTACAACCGTCGACCCGGCGGTCCTCCGTCGGGGTCGGCAGCTAGCACCATGATAGAGCGAGAACCCGGGATGGGAGCGCTCGGGAGCGTCTACCTGCGGTGTCTCCAGGCGGTCGGTCGCCGACTCGACTACGGGACGAGCGTCTACGAGCGCGAGTGGGACGTGCTGGTCGTCCTCGACGCGTGTCGGCCCGACGCGCTCCGGGCGGTCGCGCCCGACTTCGCGTTCCTCGAAGGCGTCGAGACGCTGCAGTCGGTCGGGAGCTGCTCCTCGGAGTGGCTGGAGAACACGTTCATGACGGCGTCGGCCCGCGAGGCGGTCGGCCGGACGGCGATGGTGACGGGCAACACCTGGACCGACCGCTACCTCGAGGCCGACCGCTTCGCCTTGCTCGACGAGGTCTGGAAGTACGCCTGGGACGAGGACCTGGACACGGTGCCGGCCGACGCGGTCACTGACCGCGCGATTCGCGTCGGCCGGGCGCACGACCCCGACCGACTGGTCGTCCACTACATGCAACCCCATCACCCGTTCGTTCCGGAACCGGTCGCGGGCGACAGCGGCATGGCGCGAACGGGCACACACAGCAGCGAGACGAGTCCGTGGGTGTTGCTGCGACGCGGCGACCGCTCGGCGTCGCGGGTCCGGACGGCCTACGAGGCGAACCTCCGGTACGTCCTCGAGTCGGTCGCGACGTTGCTCGAAAACGTCGAGGGGCGAGCGGCGGTGACCGCCGACCACACGAACCTCTTCGGGGAGTGGGGACTGTACGGCCACCCGATGCACACGCCGGTCCCGGCGCTCCTGACCGTCCCCTGGGTCGAGACGACCGGCCGCGACGAGGGGACACGCGACCCGTCCCTGACGCCGCCCGAGTCCCTGCCGGTCTCCCGGGTGTACGACGCCGAGGGCGACGCCTCCCGGCTCGAAGCGCTCGGATATCTATGACCGACCGTATGACACGGTCGGGTCGGGCTCCCCACAACAGGCGACGGGAAGGCGACGCTGGTCGATGGGAAGACGTCGGCCGCAAGCCCGCCGCGACCGCCCGCAGTCGGCCCGATCAGTCGGCGCGCTCCTCGGAGAGGTGCTCCCACAGCTCGGCACAGCCACACCCGTCCTCAACGTCGTCGAGGTGAGACGTGTCGACGTCCTCGGGGTCGGGGACGTCGTCCTCCGTGTCGTCCGTCTCGGCCAGCGGCGTTCCTGTGTCGCTCATTCGGGTGGGCGACGGTAAGCCCCCGCCACTCATATACCCACCCTCACGCCACATTCCTCGCCGTCGCTCGGGGCAAGTGGCAACGTTTTCCGGATCCGTTCGGGCGGTCCCGGACGGTGATCGGCGGCCTCTCCGTCCGGGGAGTCCGTTCGGGCCACTGGCCCGCGACGGCGGTCACATGACGGGGACCGGACGCTCTGTTTGGCCCGTTTCAGGCGGCAGCAGACCGCTCGCGCCCGCCCGGCCGGTCCGAACCGGTTCGGTCGCGTCACACGTAGCGGCAACCTGCGTCGGGTTTCGGTTTGACGTGGCAGGGCTGGCCGTGACGGGCAGGTACAGGGAGGTGAAGCGTGAACAGGAGGGCACACGCGCACGGAGCGCGGAACCACCATGACTACGACGCCACCGACACGCGGCCGGGTCGACCTGACCCGGAAGACGGAAGAGGACGGACTCACACGGGTGATAGCATGAACACCGATAGAGCGGCGCGCTATCGAGCACACGGCTCCCACCGGGGGTGGTCGCCGTGAACACGGTCGAACAGTGGAAACAGGAGAAACACCCGCTGGACGTCATCGAGGACGTCAAGGAGTACGCCGAGGGGGGGCTCTCCTTCGAGGAGATCGAGGAGCGCGCCGGCGACGGCGAGTGGGAGCGCCTGAAGTGGGCCGGTCTCTACAGCCACGGCCGCAAGACCGGCTACTTCATGATGCGCACCAAGGTCCCGGGCGGCTATCTCACCCCCGAACAGGCCGAGGTCATCGGCGAGGTCGCCGAGGAGCACGCCGTCGCGCCCGAGGAGTACGGCGGCGAGGAACAGAACGACATCTGGGGCGACGCGTTCATGGACATCACGACCCGCCAGGACATCCAGAAACACTGGATCCGGGTCGAGGACGTCCCCGACATCTGGGCGAAATACGACGAGGTCGACCTCACCACCATCCAGGGCTGTGGCGACTCTGCCCGCAACGTACTGGGCTGTCCCGCCGCCGGCCTCGACGGCCACGAGTGTTTCGACGCCCAGCCCGTCATCGACGCGGTCTCGGACTACTTCACGGAGAACCGCGAGTACGCCAACCTGCCCCGGAAGTTCAAGATGACCATCACCGGGTGCAAACACGACTGCGGCCAGTCCCAGATCAACGACGTGGGGCTGACGCCCGCCCGGAAGGAAGTGGACGTCTCCGGCGAAGCCGGAGGCTCGTCCGGCGGTGGCGAGGAGATCTACGGCTTCCACTGCAAGGTGGGGGGCGGTCTCTCGGACGGCCCGCGGATGGCCACGGGGATGGACGCGTTCATCCCGCCCGAGGACGCCGTCGAGTTCTGCCGCGCGGTGGCCCAGACGTTCAAGGAACTGGGCGACCGGAACAACCGGGGCGTCTGCCGGATGCGCTATCTCGTCCAGCAACTCGGCACCGAGGAGTTCGAGGCGGCCGTCCGGCGGCGCTGTGCGGTCGAGCTTCCGGACAGCGGCGTCGACCTCACGGAGGGGTACACCGGCGACCACGTCGGCGTCCACGACCAGAAACAGGACGGCCTGAACTACGTCGGGTTCAACGTCATCGCCGGTCGGATGGGTGGCGACGAGTTCGCCGAGGCCGCCCGCGCCGCCAGGGAGTACGGCACCGACGAGGCGTCCGTGCGCCTGGCGACCGACCAGAACTTCCTCATCACGCACATCCCCGAGGAGAACGTCTCGGATCTCTTGAACGAGCCGTTCGCCCGCAAGTACGAGCCCGACCCCGGCCCGTTTTCCCGGGGCGCGGTCGGCTGTACGGGTTCGGAGTTTTGCAACTACGGCATCATCGAGACCAAGAATCGAGTCTACCGGTGGGCGAAGGCGCTCGACCGGAAGATCGACGCGCCCGAGGACTTGGACGTGGTGCGGATGCACATGTCCGGGTGCTCGGCGTCGTGTGCCCAGCCCCAGATCGCAGACATCGGCTTCCGGGGCGAGACCGTCAAGATCGACGACCCCGAGACCACGACGAACGAGGAGGGCGACGACATCGTCGAGGGCATGGACTTCGGCCTCGGCGGCGCGCTCGGCAGCGACAACGAGTTCCTCGACTGGGTCGAGAACGCCGTACCCGCTTCGGCGGTCATCCCGGCTATCGAGCAGCTGTTCGACGCCTACGTCGACGAGCGCGAGGACGGCGAGCGCTTCCACGCGTGGTGTCGCCGGGTCGACAACGACCGCCTGCGCCAGGTCATGCAGCGCGCCGACGCCAACGTCTCCGGCGGGGTGGCCCATGGGGACTGACGAGGGCGACGAACGCGACGAGGACGGCGGGAGCGACCCACAACCGGGTGTCCCGGACACCGACTTCGACAGCGACGGGTCCGTCCCGAAGACGCCCGGCGTCAGCGTCGACCGCCCCGCGAGCGAGAGCAAGACGATCCCCGGCGACCGGATCGGACCGGTCGACGAGGAGTACCGCTACCACGACCCCGACAGCGGGGACCGGGCGAGCGGTCATGACCACGGCGACGGCCACCGGCACACCGACGACGGCGACGAGTGTGGCTGTGGCAGTTCCTGTGGCTGTGGCGACCACGAGCACGGTCGCGGCGATGCGGCGGAGCGAGAGCAGGTCCCCGGCGCGAGCGACCGCCGGCCGAGTCGGCGGAGCGAAGTCGTCCCCGACGGGGGAGCGCGGCCCGCCAACGTCGACGACGAGGGCAACCTCCGGGACCTGGAGTTCACGAAGCCGGCGGAGGGCAAGAGTCAGGACGTCTACGACTCGCCGGCGGACATGCGGGTCCAGCGGCCCGGCGAGGAGGACCTGGCGCTCGACACGCCCTCTTACGAGATCCGCTCGCGGATGAACGACATCGAGACGCCCGACTCGAAGACCTGGTTCATGGAACTGGACGAGGCGGTCATCGACGACGGCCGCTGTATCCAGTGTGGGACCTGCGTCGCTTCCTGCCCCTCCGATTCGATCGGCATCGGCGACGACGGCCTGCCGGAACTCGTCAAGATGTGTACGGGCTGTTCGCTGTGCTGGGACTTCTGTCCCCGCGGCGGCCTGCGCTACGAGCGCCAGTGGAAGATCACCGGCGGCGAGGACAACGTCAAGGGCGCCGGCGACCCGATCACGGAGTTCTCCGCCACCGTCGAGGACGAGTGGCGCGAGAACGCCCAGGACGGCGGCCTCGTGACCGCGACGCTCGTGAAACTCCTCGAAGCGGGCGAGATCGACGGCGCGCTCGTCGCCACCGAGTCCGACGACGACCCCTGGAAAGCAGAGTCCTTCCTCGCGACCACGCCCGAGGAGTGCATCGAGAACGCCGGCTCGTGGTACAACCAGACGATGGCGCTCGGGAACCTGAACCTCGGCCAGTGGGAGGAGAAACTCGACGTACCGCTCGACGAGGCGTCGCTCGCGCTGGTGGGCACCCCCTGTGAGATCGAGGGTATCCGCGCCCTGCAGGACTTCGAGTGGGGCTACGCCAGCCAGGAACACGGCGTCCGCGCCATTGACTACACGATCGCCCTGATGTGCACGAAGAACTTCAACTACAGGCGGCTCATGGGCGAGAAACTCGCCGAGGAGCGCGACATCGACTTGGCGGAGGTCGAGAAGATGGACGTCCTCCACGGGAAGATGATGGTCATGGGCGAGGACGGCGAGATGCTCGTCGAGGAGGACGTCGAGAACTTCCACGACGCCGCGCTCAAGGGCTGTGACGAGTGCGCCGACTTCACGGGCTACTGTGCCGACCTCACCGTCGGATCGGTCGGCTCCAGCGAGGAGTACTCCTCGGTCATCGTCCGGACCGAACAGGGTCTGGACGCCTGGAACGCTGTCGAGGAGGACCTCGACTACCACGACCTCGAGGACCGCTCGGCCGTCGGCAAACTCCAGGGCTGGGACAAGAAGAAAGCTTTCGAGTCGCTCGAGCGGCCCTTCGACCCCGACGCCCCGCGGTTCATCGAGTACACCGAGCACGCCGAGAACTACGGGACCGAAGTCGCGCCCCACGACCGCGGGCACTGATACGGTCGGTTGTAAGTCATCTCCGGGGTTCGCCGGACCGGTCGGCGAATCACCGGTCGATCGGTACAACCGACCGTACGAGTGGACCGTGACCGGGTGTAGATGTCCCCGACGTGACCGCGCTGGAGGACGTGGACGGCCTCGGTCACGCCTGCAAGGACGGGTCCGACGGCGCCCCACCGCGAACGAGACGCGGAACGGATCGCCGCGACTGCAACCTTGAACCCGCGTCCGGGCGAGGCGCGGGTATGGCAGACGACGACACAGCCGACGACGAGGTGCCCGAGTACGTCATCCCGCCGGGCGGCGGCGTCCCGTGGATGGACCTCACCGACGAGGAGTCCCACCGCCCCGCCGAGCGCGACATCGAGATCACGGACGTCTCGACGATGGTCCTGCGGGGCAACTTCCGGTGGGGCATCGTCCGCGTCGAAACCGACGCCGGGGTCACGGGCTACGGCGAGGTCCACGGCGAGGGGCCACAGGAACTCGGTCTTCTGGAGGGGCAAAACCCCCTCGATGTCGAGCGCGTCCAGGACATCCGCGGCGCCGCCGGCCCGGGCGTCGAGATGGCCCTCTGGGACATCAAGGGAAAACTGCTGGACGTACCCGCCTACGAACTCATGGGCGGGAAGTACCGCGACTCGGTCGAGGTCTACTGTGACACCCACGGCGGCGAGTCGCTCGGGGAGGCCCAGTCGGGCACTGTCGACCCCCGCGATGTCTACACGCCCGGGTCCTACGCCGAAGCCGCTCGCGAGGTGGTCGATGCCGGCTTCGACGCGCTGAAGTTCGACCTGGACGTGCGCACCCACGCCGACGTCGACACCGCCGCGCGCCGCCTGGACAACGCCGCCATCGAGCACAAGACCGCCCTCGTCGAGGCCGTCCGCGAGGAGGTGGGCTACGACGTCACGCTCGGGTTCGACCTCCACTGGAACTTCACCGTGGAGACCGCGACCCGCCTCGCCGAGAAACTCGAACCGTTCGACCTGGCGTGGCTCGAAGACCCCGTCCCGCCCCGGAAGTACGACGCCCACCGGAGAGTGCGGGAAGCGACGTCCTGCCCGATCATGACCGGCGAGAACCTCCGTGACTCGGGCGAGTTCAAGGAGATGCTCGACGCCGATGGGATGGACGTCGCCGCGCCGGACCCCCACAACTGCGGCGGCCTCCGGGACTTCCGGCGGATCGCCCACCTCTGTGACCTGGAAGGGGTGCCCATCGTCGCCCACAACATCCAGGGTCCGATCGGCACCGTGGCCAGCGCCCACGCCGCCGCCACCGTCCCGAACTTCGTCGCGCTGGAGTACCACGCTTTCGACGTGCCCTGGTTCGAGAACCTGGTCTCCCGCATCGGCGCGTCCGGCGACGTCATCGAGGACGGCGAGATATCGCTCCCCGAGGGACCGGGGCTCGGCGTCGAGATCGACTGGGACGTCGCCCGCGAGCACATGGCCGCCGGCGAGGACGTCTCGCTGTAGGCCGGGGACGTAACTACGCCGGAGCGCTGACCGGTCTCTCGAACCCTCGAACCGTGATGCGGTCGGTTGTAACTCGGTTCCGGATGTCGTCGAACCGGTCGGCGCAATACCGGTACATCGGCACAACCGACCGTATGAGAGGGAAAGCGGCGTCGGATACCGCGCCAGGGTTCCATCCGGCGTCTGTCGAGACCGGCGTGGTGTAGACAGCGGCTGGATACAGCGAACGGATCAGGACGTCCGTGGCGACGAACGCGCGCTGGAAACGAGCGATGCTATTCCCTCGAGCGCTCTTTCGACCGCTCGTCGACACTGGCTCGCTCTTCGCGCTCGGCGTCGAGCAGTCGGTCCAATCGCCGCTCGAACTCCTCGTCCGAGAGTTCGCCGGCGGCGTACCGGTCCTTGAGCGTTTCGAGCGGATCGGGCCGAGTCGGTTCTTCGCTGTCCCGTAGCCGCCGCCACCGGAGGCCCAACCACACGCCATAGATACCGAGAACGAGCGCCGTCACTCCAACCGCTACCGGCCCCGACACGATGCCAGCAACTGCCAACAGAACCGCGGCAAGGATGATATCCGCACCGAACACGAGAAAGAAACCGAGGAACTCCCCGGTTACGAGCTGCTCGTCTTTCCGTGTCATAGCGTTGTTTTCCGACGCCGTCGTTGTGAGACTTTCTCCCGACGGGTGCCAGCGAGCGTCTCCCCTGACTCTGCGATCCAGTATCCATACGTGTCTGATACTGTCGGACACAAGTGATGCCACCGCTTCGGTGACTGTTTCGGGGTCTTCGAGATGCATGTCCCCGAACGTCGACGAGCACGTTCACGTCCTTGTGTCCGACAGTATGAATACAGGTGACTCCCCACCGGCCGGCCCGCACGCCGCCCCGATGTCGGCGGTGTCGCAATGGGCGCGACCGGAGCTTTTTGCGCCGCCCGCCCGCTGACACGGGCATGGAGATCACGGGATTCCGGTTCGAACGGCTGACCGGCACGCTCGACCACGCGCCCGACGAGTTCTACGAGGCGCGCCTCTCGCGGCCGATCGACGTCTACCCCGAGTTCCGCGCCGACACGGCGACGGACGTGTTCGTCGGCGGCGGCAGCGAGGAGACCGAGACTGCTGCCGCCGAGGACGGCATCGAGGTCTCGCAGGTCTTCCTTCACGTCGAGACGGACGCCGGCGTGACCGGGCTGGCGGGACCGGTCGGCGATGACTGGATGGCCAACATCGCCCGTTTCGAGGGCCTCCTCGCCGGCGAGGACCCCCGTGCCACCGAGCGGTGCTGGGACCTGATGTACCGCGACGCCATCCACGGCCGGAAGGGCAAGACCGTCCAGGGGATGAGCGCTATCGACGTCGCCCTCTGGGACGCCCACGGCAAGGCGGCCGGCGAGCCCGTTTACCGGCTGCTGGGCGGCCCCTGCCGCACGGAACTGCCCTGTTACGCCTCGATGCTCGGGTTCCCGGTCGACCCCGACTCCGTCCGCGAGCGGGCCGCCGAGATGAAAGAGCGAGGCTACCCGGCCCAGAAGTGGTTTTTCAGGTACGGCGTCGGGAGTGGTCACGAGGGCAAGGGGGCAAACGAGGAACTCGTCCGGGCGGCCCGCGAGACCGTCGGCGACGACTACGACCTCTTTTTCGACGCCTGGAGTTCCTGGTCGCGCAATTACGCGCTGGACATGATCGACAGGCTCGCCCCCTACGACCCCGACTGGGTGGAGGAACCCGTCCAGCAGGACCGCAAAGCGGTGTACGCCGAACTCCGCGAGGCGGCCCCGTTCCCCATCGCCGGCGGCGAACACGAGTACACCCGCTTCGGCGCGCAGGACCTGCTCTCGCGGGGCGCCATCGACGTCCTCCAGATGGACACGATGTGGGCCGGCGGGTTCACCGAGCTGTCCCACGCCGCCACGCTGGCGTCCGTTCACGACGTGCCGCTGATCCCCCACGGTCACTTCGTGCCGGCCAACGCGCACCTGATCGCTGCACGCTCCGAACAGGTCTGTCCCTACGTGGAGTATCTCGTTCGCTGGAACGAGCAAAACCAGTTCTTCTTCGCGGATCCCGTGAAACCGGAGGACGGTACCGTCTCTCCGCCCGACGACCCCGGTATCGGGGTCGAACTCGACTACGACGTAGCCGAGGAGTGCAAGACCGTCGAAGCCTGATACGGTCGGTTGTAAGTCATCCCCGGGATTCACCGGACCGCCCGGCGAATCACCGGTAAACAGGTGCGACCGACCGTATGAGGTGACGGTTGCCGTCGAGACCGAGGGGGCGGCCGTGACAGTCCGCGTTCACGAATCCGATAGCGACGACGGTGACCGTCCCGACGTATCGTTACCCGACCGCTACCGCGCGTAGAGTCTCGTTCCGACGAGGGCGGGCAGGTGGACCTCGCCGTCGAGCGAGACGGCCAGATAGGGCCGGTCCACGGGGCCGAAGACGTCGACGACGCGCCCGAGTTCGTCGAGGTCCTCGTCGACGACGCCGGTTCCGACGTCGGGACAGGTTTCGTCGGGCGAGCGGACGACCGCGAGGTTCTGGGCGGTCCGGACCACCTCGCCGACGCGTCTCATGCGCGGAGCGCCCCGAGGTAGGCCGCGACCGCGCCGAGCAGGTCGCTCTTGGTGGCGTCGTCGGCGTCCTTGACGAGTACCCGCCCGCGGGGTTCGTACTCGCGGGGATAGGTGACGCCCCGTTCGACGACGGCGTCGTAGCCGACCTGCTGGACAGCCTCGGCGATCCCGTCGACCGTCGGGTCCGACACTGCCAGGTCCCGGGAGACGCGGCGCCCCTCGCTGCGGGTGAGGTCTGCGTCCAGAGCCGCTGGCCAGATGACGTTCTCGACCATGCCCGGGCGTCGACGCCCGACACGTAAGGCCTTTTCCTGTCGGCCGGACTGTCGGTCGCTCCGGAGAAGAATTTCGCTGCCCTGGGGCGGGTATAATCGACGGCTCAATCTGCCCTGATAGCGTTTCTCACGAGAGATTCGACGATACCCCGACAGTCCGGTCCGGAGAAACGCTGTCACCCGGTGACCCGACCGACTCACCGGTAACTGCTCGTGAGAAACATTGTGAGTGCGCCGGGCACATCAGGAGGACGGGCTCGGCTACGTCCGTGACGGCTGCGGTCGCGAGCACGACAATGCCGACCTGTTTCTCCCCTAATCCGGCCGCTGTCTGTCGGTCGACTCGACCGGGGTTTCGTAAC
>PXRS01000084.1:0-16930 GCA_003023785.1 Halobacteriales archaeon QS_5_68_33
ACGGAGATAACCGGCCTTAAGAGGGGACCACACTAACGGCGGGTATGACCAAGTTCGGCTGGTTCGCGTCGCTGGAGGAGTTCTCCCCGGAGGAGTGCCTGGAGCAGGTCGACATCGCCGAGGCGGCCGAGTTCGACAGCGTCTGGGTCAACGACCACTTCCACCCGTGGTTCGACCACATGCCCGACGGCTCCTCGGCCAACGGCGGCAACTGCTGGTCGTGGATGCCCGCCGCGCTCGAACGCACCGACGACATCGAGATCGGCACGGGCGTCTCGGCGATCATCCGCCGGTATCACCCCGCCAACGTCGCCCACCAGCTCGCGACGCTGGAGGAGATGTACCCCGACCGGGTCTTCCTCGGGCTCGGCCTGGGCGAGGCGCTCAACGAGTCGCCCTTTGGCAACCCGCTGCCCGACCCGGGCGAGCGGATGAAACGCACCGCCGAGGCCGTCCGGATCATCCGCAAGCTCTTCCAGGAGGAGTTCGTCACCTACGAGGGGAGCTTCTGGGACGTCGAGGACGCCAACCTCTACACCGGTCCGGACGAGTCGCCGCCGATCCACATCGCGAGCAACAACCCCGGCGCCTCGCGGATGGCCGGCGACCTCGGTGACGGCTTCGTCACCGTCTTCCAGCCCCCGGACTACGTCCAGGACACCCTCTTTCCGTCCGTCGAGACGGGCGTCCGGAAGTCCGAACACAACGAGAGCCTCGACGACGTCGAGAAGTCGATCCACATCCACGTCTCGCTGGCCGACACCGAGGAGAGGGCGCTGGAGCCCTGCCTGCCCTGGCGCGGGACCCTCCTGCCCGTGTTCTTCCAGGAGGACATCGCCGACCCGCGGTTCATCCAGGAGCACGGCGACCGCGTCGGCGAGGAACAGCTCAAGGAGACCTACGTCGTCACCACGGACCCCCAGGACGTCTTCGACGTGACCGAGACGTACGTCGAGGCCGGCTTCGACCACATCGTCTACCAGAGTCACAGCCCCGACCAGCAGCGGTTCGCCGACTACGTCCGGGACGAGGTCATGCCCTCGTTCGGCTGATAGTGTTCATCACGAGAGATTCGACGGTATCCGCCAGTCCGGTCCGAGAAACGCTGTCACCCGGCGATCCAACCGACTCACCGGTAAATGCTCGTGATGAGCACTCGGAGGGCTTCGCCGGCGATCCAGTCCCGGAAGACGGGGACGACGTCCCTGATGACGGGCGCATACGCCCGGTCGAGTCGCCCGTCGTCGACGTGGCGTTGGCCGGCGTCTCGACCGAGATGCCCGGCAACGCCCCATACCCCCAGCAGACAGAGGGGACAGGGCGGGAGAGCGTAGCGTCTCCGTGTCACATCAACAGGTCGTCACGACCCCGGAAGCGTCTTCCGGTCAGTACTCGACCCGCGAGCGGAACTCGGGGACACCGCCGACGCCCAGGTCCACCGCGAACAGCGCGCCGGCGCCCGAGCCCTCCTCCTCGCGGGTGCCGGGTTCGCCCTCCCCCGGACCGAGCGCCGTCGTGACGTAGGCGGTCCCGTAGTCGGCCCCGCCGAAGGTGACACAGGAGACCTTCCTCGCCGGGAACTCCACGCGGTCGACCTCCTCGCCGGCGGGCGTGTAGCGGGCGAGGCGGTTGCCGTCCCAGAACGCCGACCAGACGTGACCCTCGGCGTCGACGGTCATCCCGTCGGGGTTGCCCGTCACGTCGTCCGTGTCGAGGAACACCTCGCGGTTCGACAGGTCCCCGGTCGCCTGGTCGTAGTCGTACCGGTAGACGTACCCCTCGACCGTCTCGGTGAAGTACAGCTCCCGGCGGTCGGGCGTGAACCCCATGCCGTTGGGGATCGGGAGGTCCGTTTCGAGGCGCGTCAGCGAGCCGTCGGTGTCCAGGCGGTAGAGCGCACCCGGGTGCTCCACGGGGTCGGTCCCGTGCATCAGGCCGGCGTAGACCCGCCCACGCGGGTCGGCGATCACGTCGTTGAAGCGGAACTCCCCCTTCCCGTCGATGCCCTCGACGACCGGGTCGCCGAGCCCCGATCCCGGACTCCAGGGCTGGATCCGCCCTTCGTCGCGGAACAGCAGGAGGTCGCCGTCGCCCTGGATGGTGAACCCGCCGATGGCGCCCTCCGCGTCGAGAACGCGCTCGTGGGCCCCCTCGGCGGGGTCGTACCGGTAGAGGTCGGCCGGCGGGATGTCGATGAAGTACACCGCTTCTTCGTCGGGGTGGTGGAGACAGCCCTCGCCGGTGTGACAGTGCGTGTCGGCGACGATGCGGGGTTCGGGGCTCGCGTCGGCAGCGTCGCTCATCGGGACCCCTCCGCGGATTCGAGCAGGCCGCGCATGTAGCCGATAGCGAACAGGCGGCCCTTGGTGTGATAGCCGGGGTTGGAGTTGTCCTCGCCGGCCATCGTCGGGACGTGGTCGGGGCGGACCGGACCGTCGAAGCCGACGTCGACGAACGCGTTCATCGCCGCCTGCATATCCGTCGGGCCGTTGTCGTGCCACGTCTCGACGAACCGGTCGGCGTCGCCGCGGACGTCCCGGAAGTGCGCGAAGTGGATCCGGTCGCCGAACTGTCGGACCGCCTCGGGGATGTCGGCGCCCATCGCCGTGAAGTTGCCCTGGCAGAACGTGACGCCGTGGTACTCGCTGTCGTACATGTCGAGGATCCGGTCGTAGTTCTCGACGCTCGTGGCGATGCGCGGGATGCCCCGGACGGACTCGCGCGGCGGGTCGTCGGGGTGGAGGCCGAGTTTCACCCCGGCCTCCTCGGCGACGGGGCCGACCTCCGTGACGAAGTGCTTGTAGGCCTCCCAGAGTTGCTCGTGGCTCACGTCGGCGACGTCGAACTCCGGCCCGCCGCTGACTTTCCCGATGTCGAACTCGGTCGTGAGCGACCCGCCGCGTTCCTCGACGTGGGCGCCGGTGCGCGCCCAGCGGACGCCGGCCATCCAGTCATAGCAGACGACGGGGATGTCCAGGCGGCCGCAGTTGCGGATGAACTCCTTGAACACGGCGAGGTCCTCGTCGCGGCCCTCCAAACCGAGGCGCACGCGGTCCGAAAGCGGGACGGAGCCCTCCAGCACAGTGAAGCTCAGGCCGGCGTTCTCCAGCCAGTTTTTCGTCCCCAGCAGGTCGTCGTAGCTCCAGTCGGTCTTGCCGTCGCCGATCTCCAAGGGGTGGATGACGGCGTCGGTGACGCCCATCTGTTTCGCGAGGTCCCAGCGGTCGTCCGGCTTCGGCGGCAGGACGAGCGAGAGTCTGACCATACCCGGGTAGTGGCGCGCTCGGGTTTAATCCGGTTGTGATCCGGCAAGGGACCACACGCCGCCGAGCGTCCGTGGTTCGGCACGGCCTACCACACCGCCGGACGATTTAACGACCCGGTCTCCTTACGGGGGAGTGATGGTCTCAGAGCGCGCCGGCGCCGTCGAGCCCTTCATCGCGATGGACGTGCTCGAACGCGCGAGTCGGATGGAGGACGTGGTCCACCTGGAAGTCGGCGAACCCGACTTCGACCCGCCCGAAGCGGTCTTCGACGCGGCCGTCGACTCGCTGCGGGCGGGCAACACCGACTACACCGTCGCGCGCGGCAAGCCCGAACTCCGCCGGGCCATCGCCGACCGGTACGACCGCGTCTACGGCGTGACCGTCGACCCCGAGCGGGTCGTGGTCACGCCCGGTTCCTCGCCGGGCCTCCTGCTCGCCGTCGCGACGCTGCTCGACCCCGGCGACGAACTGCTCCTCACCGACCCGGGTTACGCCTGCTACCCGAACTTCGTGCGCGCCGTCAGCGGCACCGTCGAGACGGTCCCCCTCCGCGCCGAGGCGGGCTTCCAGCCCCGCGTCGCCGACTTCGAGGCCGCGATGAGCGAGGACACGGCGGGCCTGCTCGTCAACTCGCCGGCCAACCCGACGGGCGCGGTAATGGACGGCGACGCGCTCGGCGCCGTGGTCGCGGCCGCCGAACGCGAGGGCGTGACGGTCGTCGCCGACGAGATATACCACGGCCTCTCCTACGACGCGACCGAGCACACGGTCTTGGAGTATACCGACGACGCGTTCGTCCTCGACGGCTTCTCGAAGCGCTACGGGATGACCGGCTGGCGGCTGGGCTGGATGGTCGTCCCCGACTGGGCGGTCGACGCGGTCAACCGCCTCGCCCAGAACCTGCTTATCTGCGCGCCGAACTTCATCCAGGACGCGGGGGTCGTCGCCCTCCGGGGCGAGGACGGCGACCGCCTCGACGACATTCGCGAGACCTACCGCGAGCGCCGGGACGTCCTCCTGGAGGCGGTCGAGCGGTGGGGCCTCGACGCCGGCTACACGCCGGAGGGCGCCTACTACCTCCTCGTGGACGTGGGCGGCCTGCCCGGCGACAGCGTCGACGTGGCCGACGCGTTCCTCGAAGAGGCCGGCGTCGCGGTCACCCCGGGCGTCGACTTCGGCGACCGGGCGAGCGATTGCGTGCGGCTCTCGTACGCGACGGACACCGGCTCGGTCAAGGAGGGCGTCAGACGGATCGAGAAACTGCTGGCGACGGTCGAGCGGTGAACGACGGGTCCTCGCGGGTCACAGCCACGGCGCGCGTTCCTTCTCGGTCGTGATGTAGTTCGAGACGTTCTCGGGGATGGTTTTCTCGCCCTCGTCGTCCCCGTTGTCGCTCGCCTCGGCCGGTTCCGGCGACGGGTCGGCCGCGGGGTCGTCGGGGTCGGCCCCCTCCGTGGGACCGCCGTCGGCGACGGCCGGCGCGCCGGCCACACCGCCGATGCCCTCGCCGTCCGGGTCGAACGCCAGCAGGACCGTCACCGCGAGCACCGCGAGCGCGATGGGGGCGCCGCCGAAGTACCCGAAGATCGAGAAGGGGAGCACGCCCAGCGCGACGGCGCTCCCGAAGCGAAAGCGGTCGATGTCGACGACCGAGCGCAGCCACGGCCCGAGCAGGGCCACGAGGAGGGCGAAGCCGACGCCGACGCCGGCCGCGGCGACGGCGCGGGCGATGAGTTCGGGGTTCGTCGTGACGGCGACGTCCAGTCCCCCGAGGTCGACGCTGGCGACGAGACCGGCGCCGACGATGACGGCGGGGCGAGGGAGCCACTCGCCGACGCGGGCGCTGGCGGTCTTGGCGGCGACGGCGAGGATGACGATGGCGGCGAACCGCTCGAAGACGGCCATCGTCAGGAGGCTCTCGATGGTCGGCGCGAGCGCCGCCTCGACGGCGGCGACCGGGATGAGAACGGCCCCGACGCCGAGGACGGCTTTCGCCTGGTCGCGGCGACTGCCGTCCATCTCCGCGAGGATGACGGCGACGGTGGCGCTGCCGCCGAAGATGAGGAGGCCGACTTCGAGGATGCCGGTCGTCGTATCGAGCGCGCCGGCGAGGACGAGCGCGGGGAAGATGCCGTCGGCCAGCGGCAGACACATGATGGTCGCGAGGAGCTTCGTGGCCCCCCCGACCTGTCGCTCGACGCTGAGCGCGAGCGGGTGGCGAGACGTGCTCATGCGGTCACGAGGGGGGGCCCTGTCCCGTGGGCGATGGGTGTCCCGCTACGCGATGCCGCCGAGCGGGGGGTTCGGTCATCCCCCCGAAAAACCGGTTTTCGGCGTTCGCGTCGGGTTTCCAGTCCCGCTTGAGCGACGCACCTGTGAAGGCGGCGCTCGCGGCGCCGCGGGTGGTCGACTGGCCGATGCCAGCGGAAGTGGGACTGGCAGACTGCATATCCATCATTATTTTCGGAGACAGTATAAGGATTGCGTGGGACTCGTCCACACGACCCGACGTCCGTCATATCGAGGGTCTCGGGGTTCGAGGCCTGCGAACGCGTCGTACGGTCGGTTGTAAATCGTTTCCGGATGTCGTCGAATCGGTCGGACGTCTCGCAACGCTTTTGCGTCGGTAGGTGGGACGGTTTACATGGCGAACGACCGCGAGTCCTTTTCGGAGAAACTACGGGTACCCGAGTCGCTGACGTTCGACGACGTCCTCCTGCGCCCCAAGGAGAGCCGCGTCGAACCCGACGCCGCCGACACCGGGACGCACGTCTCGCGCAACGTCGAGTTGCAGGTACCGGTGCTCTCGGCGGCGATGGACACCGTCACCGAGAGCGAGATGGCCATCGCGATGGCCCGCGAGGGGGGCCTGGGCGTCCTCCACCGCAACCTCTCGGTGGGCGACATGGTCGCCGAGATCGAACGGGTCAAGCGCGCCGACGAACTCATCATCCGCGACGTCGTGACCGCCTCGCCCGACCAGACCGTCCGCGAGGTCGACGAGATGATGGGCGAGGCCGGCGTCTCCGGCGCCCCCGTCGTCGACGACAGCGGTGTGCCGGAGGGGCAACGGGACGACGGCGGAGCCGTCGGTGGCGAGGTCCTGGGCATCATCTCCGGGACCGACATCCGGCCGTTCCTCGAGGTCGGCGAGTCCGACGAGGTCCGCGAGGCCATGACCGACGAGGTCATCACCGCCCCCGAGGACGTCAGCCCCCGCGAGGCCCTCGAACTGATGTACGAACACAAGATCGAACGCGTCCCCATCGTCGACGAGGGCGACAGGCTGGTCGGACTCATCACCATGCAGGGGATCCTCCAGCGCCGCGAGTACGACAGCGCGGCCCGCGACGGGGAGGGGTCGCTCCGGGTTGGCGCCGCCGTCGGCCCCTTCGAAGCCGACCGGGCCGCGGCCGCCGACGACGCGGGCGCCGACGTCCTCTTCATCGACTGTGCCCACGCCCACAACCTCGACGTCATCGAGAGCGCTCGAACGATCAAGGAGGAGGTCGCGGCCGACGTCGTCGTCGGCAACGTCGGCACCCGCGAGGCCGCCGAGGCGGTCGTCGACTTCGCCGACGGGATCAAGGTCGGCATCGGGCCGGGCTCTATCTGTACGACCCGCGTCGTCACGGGCGCGGGCATGCCCCAGATATCGGCCGTCGCGCAGGTGGCCGACGTCGCCGCGCTGGAGGGCGTCCCCGTCATCGCCGACGGCGGGATCCGCTACTCCGGCGACGCGATCAAGGCCATCGCCGCCGGCGCCGACGCCGTCATGCTCGGGTCGTACTTCGCCGGGACGGACGAGGCGCCCGGTCGGGTCGTCACGATGAACGGCAAGAAGTACAAGCAGTACCGCGGGATGGGCTCCGTGGGGGCGATGCAGTCCGGCGGCGGCGAACGCTACCTCAAGGACGTCGAGGAGGACGACGACATGGTCCCGGAGGGCGTCGAGGCGGCGACCCCCTACAAGGGGACGCTCGCGAGCGAACTCCACCAGCTCGTCGGCGGCATGCGCTCGGGGATGGGCTACGTCGGCGCCGAGACGATCCCCGAGTTCAAAGACCGCGCCGAGTTCGTCCGGGTCTCACAGGCCGGCCAGCACGAGGGCCACCCCCACGACGTGGTCATCACCGACGAGGCACCCAACTACAGCCCGGACGGTAGCTGATACGGAGCCTCCGATAACTACAAACGCCTCCATGGGCAGTTTATCCGCATGGAGACCGAGCATCGAGTCTATATTGGTAACTCAAATAATCTGTCTCAAATCATTGATGATGAGGTCGAACTCATCGTCACTTCTCCGCCGTATCCAATGATCGAGATGTGGGACGGTTTGTTCTCCTCCCTCGATCCCGATATCGAAATCGCTCTCGACAGCGGAGAGGGTAAAGAAGCCTTTGAGTTGATGCATCAGGAACTCAGCGAAACGTGGGACGAAATCGAGCGTGTCCTTGTGGACGGCGGGATCGCCTGCATCAACATTGGAGATGCTACCCGGAAAGTCGACGACAGTTTTCGAGTCTATCAGAATCACGCTCGTGTAACCGAGTATTTCGATGAGATGGGTTTCGAGCCTCTTCCGGATATTCTATGGAGGAAGCCGACAAATTCCGCAGCGAAATTCATGGGCAGCGGGATGCTTCCACCGAATGCATACGCCACGCTCGAACACGAATACCTGCTTGTTTTCAGGAACGGGAAAGACAGCCGAGATTTCCAGTCTGGTACGGATGTGCGGTACGAATCCGCATACTTTTGGGAGGAGCGAAACGAGTGGTTTCCGGATGTTTGGGAAGGTATCACGGGTACTCTCCAGGAGTTGGAGAACGCTGATGAGGAGTTGCGCGACCGTTCGGCGGCATACCCCGTTGAACTCCCGTACCGTCTTATCAACATGTACAGCGCGTACGGTGACACGGTACTTGACCCGTTTTGGGGAACAGGTACGACGTCACTTGCGGCGATGATTGCAGGTAGAAATTCAGTCGGGTACGAACTTCAAGAGGAGTTCACAAACGTATTTGATTCCGGAGTCTCGGAAGTGAAGGAACTCGCCTACGACACCGTCGAGAGGCGTATTCGTCGCCACGAGGAGTTTGTCGAACGGGGTCTTGAAAACGGGAAAGACTTCAAGTACGACGCGGAGAACTATGATTTTCCCGTGACAACGAAACAGGAGAAACAACTCCAGCTCTACACCATCGATAGTGTCCGGCAGACGGAGAACGGGTACGTTGTGAGTCACACACCGTACAACGAGTCCGGGTCGATCGACGCTGACACGAGCGAAGCGGGAGCAGACGACACTCGGTAGCCAGTTCAAGCAGATGCCCGCTTTGCCAGCCAATCAAAACCACGAGCGATTCTCACGGGTCGCAATCGGGAGACGCGTCTCCGGTCGACGCGAGGGTGTTTCGGGGTCTTCGAGATGCATGTCCCCGAACGTCGACGAGCACGTTCACGTACTTGTGTCCGACAGTATACTGGCCCGACACCGGACCACGCGGTTTTTTCTCGCCGCCGGGCGACCCCTCGACCGGGACCCATGCCCGCCTTCCAGACGCTCGACGACCTCGACGACGGCCAGCGCGTCCTCGTCCGGCTCGATCTCAACTCGCCGGTCGAGGGCGGCGAGGTGCAGGACAACCGCCGGTTCTCCCGGCACGCCAGGACGGTGCGGGAACTCCTCGACCGGGATTTCGCGGTCGCGCTCGTGGCCCACCAGGGTCGGCCCGGCCGGGACACATTCGTCTCGCTCGAACAGCACGCCGACATTCTCGCCGACCACGTCGGCCACGAGGTCGCGACTGAGGGGAGCGACCTCGGAACGAGCGAGCGGGCGGAGCCCGCGAGCTACCCCGTCGAGTTCGTCGCCGACACGTTCGGCGACGAGGCACTCACCGCCATCGACGACCTCGACGGGGGCGAGGCCCTCCTCCTGGAGAACACCCGGATGTGCGACGAGGAATTGCCCGAGGAAGCGCCCGGGGTCAAGGCCGAGACCGAGTTCGTTCAAACCCTCGCGCCGGAGTTCGACGCCTACGTGAACGACGCCTACTCCGCGGCCCATCGCTCGCACGCCTCGCTGGTGGGGTTCCCGCTAGTGATGGACGCCTACGCCGGCCGCGTGATGGGGACCGAACACGAGGCCAACACCGCCATCGCCGCTCGGGAGTTCGACGGCCAGGTGACGATGGCCGTCGGCGGCACCAAGGCCACGGACGTCATCGACGTCATATCCCACCTCGGCGGGACGGTCGACGACTTCCTGCTCGGGGGCATCGCCGGCGAACTGTTCCTGCGCGCGGCGGGATACCCGGTGGGCTTCGACCTCGACCCCGAGGCGGACCTGTACGACAGCCAGTGGGCGGCGAATGACGAACTCATCGAGGAGATGGTCGACGAGTACGGCGACCGGATCACGCTCGCCGTCGACATGGCCTACGAGAACGACGAGGGCGAGCGCGCCGAAACCGCCGTCGAGGACATTGAGGAGAAGGACGTCTCGTTCATGGACGTCGGGAGCGACACCGCCGAGGCCTACGCCGACGTGATACGGGACTCCGAGACGGTGTTCGTCAAGGGGGCGCTCGGCGTCTTCGAGGACGAGCGGTTCTCGGTGGGGACCGTCACGGTACTGGAGGCTATCGCCGAGACGGACTGCTTCTCGGTCGTCGGCGGGGGCGATACCTCCCGTGCCATCGAGATGTACGGGATGCGCGAGGACGACTTCGGGCACGTCTCCATCGCCGGCGGCGCGTACATCCGCGCGCTGACCGGGGAGGAACTCGTCGCCGTCGAAGTCCTCTCACAGGAGTAGCCCCCGGGCCGATGCCAGCGAATCGTTTGGACTGGCAACTATGGAAATTCTGCTACCTCGACAAACCACCGTCGGCGCAGTATTCCTTCGGGTTGTCGAGACATACGATTGACATCCTCCCCGCCCTGAAGGGACGGGGATTCCCCGCGCTGGGGGTCTCGGCTCATGCCGAACCCCCACGGAGGCAACTTTCTCCTACGCTGGCCGTAGGATACTCCGGTCTGTGCGCGCTTCTTTGGGACTTTCGTGAGGGTGTGGTGTCCCCGACCAGTCGTGGTCGTCCCACTCGAATCGCACGGGCCGTGCCATCGGCCGTGGTACGTCTGTCTGCCGTCTTAGGAACGTTTCGCTGGCGGTGAGGTCGGCGTGCCCTTCGAACCCACACGAACAGGTGAGCGTGTCTTGGTGCCGAGTCGTATCCTCGGTCGAACCGCACCGCGGACACGTCTGCGAGGTCCACGCTTCGGGGCGGACTTCGACGGCGATGCCGAACTCTTCGGCGGTCCACGCTAGCCGGTCGATGAACGCCCGGAACGCCCAGAAGTTGTGCGTCTTCTGGTTGGTTCGCACCGACCAATGCGTTTCCAGTACGTCGGTGAGGTCGCCAACGTACACGGTCGAAATGCCTTCCTCGTACAGGCGCTCGATGAGGTCGCGGGCCAACGCGTCCATCGCGTGATCGCGCCGGCGCGTCCGTCGGCGGTACAGTCGTCGAATCCGCTTCGAGAAGTACCGGCCCTCGCGGAGTTCCGACTGTAGCCGAGCGATTTCTCGCGTCGTCTCGCGGAACCGCTCGAAGAGGTCGCGCCCTTCGTACAGGTACTGCTGGCCGGTCGTAGTCGTACAGGCGACGATGTTGTTCGCACCAATGTCGAGGGCGGCGGTTTCGTCCGCCAGTGGTGAATCCTGCCGAGAATTGTCTACCGTGACAGGCTGAAAGGCCCTGAATTGGTCCGAAGCTTCGTCGTAGTACAGTTCGAGCCGGCCCTGCTTGCCGTCCCACTTCGGAACGCCCGCCACTTCGAGGCGAAGCCGTTCGGTGTGGCCGAGGCCGTACTTCGCTTTGAGTTCCTTCCCGACCGGGATTTCGAGGCGTGAGCGGTCGCCGGTTTCCAGCGTGTACTGGTCGTTGCGAACGTAGGTCCGCAACTCGCGGCCGTCGCCCTCGTTGCCCCAGTAGCCGGGCGGAGAACACTGTTTGCCCTTCTCTTTGAGCGAAAAGAACGATTCCCATGCGCTCTTGCTCTTGCGAATGAGTTGCTGGGCGGTGGCGCTCCCGAGGACGCCGACGTATCGCTTCCGGTAGTCGGCGGTGTTCCAAACACTTTCGCCGTCGAAGTACTGCTGGCGGCGTTCGTAGGTGAGTTCGTTCCAGAGACTGGCAGAGGCGTCCAACACCTCGCGGAGCAGTCGCTTGTCCTGCTCGGAGCAGGGGCGAACCACGAAGGTGTTGGTACGCTTCATCGCCACTTTCTGGTACGGTCGGTACGTACATAAGTGTAGGGGTTCTGTAGGTTCGTATGGCAACGACAATCCACGCGGAGGTGCCGGACGAACAGTACGACCGACTCAAGCGCGTGAAGGATGAGAACGGCCTAACGTGGCGCGGGATGCTCATCCACGCCGCCGACGATTTGGAGACCCCGGCCAGAGAGTAGTCGGCGGCTGTTCGGCTGGGCCTACCGCTTAGACCCCGCCCTAAAGGACGGGGCTTCCGCTTGCTATACGTCATCTGCCGGCACCAGTCGACGGAGCGGAGACAGCTATTTAACCGGAACCACCTATGCCCCAAGAGAACATGGGGGACGAAGTTTCGAGCGTCACGGTCGTCGGCGGCGGCGACGCGGGGCTGTTGGCCGCGCTCGCGGTCCGCAGCGTGAATCCGGGCCTCGACGTCCGGGTCGTCGACGACTTCGCGGAGTCACCGACCCGGGTCGGCAAGAGCACGTTCCAGGCGGTCGTGCCGCTGTTGCACGACGTGCTCGACATCGACGAGGGCCGGTTCCTGCAGACGGTCAGGCCCGTCTGGAAGGGGTCGGTCTGCTTCCGCGACTGGTGTGGCAACGACCCGTTTCATTACGCCTTCGATGTCCGCTCGGTCAAACCGGACCTGGACGACCCGAAGTCCGTCGAGTCGCTGTATCACTACTACGAGACCGGGGACATGTCCACGCCCGCCGAGGGCATCGTCAACGAGCGGAAGACGCCGCTGGTCTACTCGGCGGCGGCGAACGCATACGTCATGTACCCCAACATGGCGTATCACCTGAGCATCGGGCGGTTCAACGAACTGCTGCGCGAGCTCTGCGGGGAGCGCGACGTCGCGCTCGTCGACGACCGGGTCACCGACGTCAGGACGAACGCCGACGACACGTACGTCGAGCGCGTCGCCGGCGAGGACGCCGTCTACGACGCGGACCTCTACGTCGACGCGACGGGCTTCAAGCGTCTGCTGATGGACCGACTCGACGCCGACTACCGCAGTTTCGACATCCCGCTGGACGCCGCGTTCCACGCCACGGCCGACCACGACATCGAGGACACCGTCCCGGCGACGGTCGTCGAGTCTGGCGAGTACGGCTGGTTCTGGCAGATCGACACCTACGACCACCGGGACCTGGGGTACGTCTACAGCTCCGAACACGTCTCCGATGACGAGGCCCTCGCGGAGTTCGAGGCCCACCGCGAGGAGGTGTTCGCCGACCTCGAACGCTACGAGTTCGACTCCGGGTTCCACGAGGACGCGTGGGTCGGCAACTGCGTCGCGACCGGCAACGCGCTGGGGTTCATCGAGCCGCTGCAGTCGACCGCGCTGACGACCCATCTCAACACGTCGGTCCGGCTCTCGCGCCAGCTCGCCGCCCACGGCCACATCAACGACGCCGGGCTCAGGGAGTCGTTCAACCGCTACGTCACGGGCACCTGGAACTCGGTCTACGACTTCATCAGCGTCCACTACCTCTTCGCCGACGCCGTGAACGACTTCTGGGCGGACATGCGGGACATCCCGACGAGCGACCGGATCGACCAGTACCTGGCGTACTACGACGCCAACGGGTTCGAACTCTACGACTCCGAGGTCGTCACCGAGGAGGGCACGCAACTGGGGATGCTCACCTTCCCCACGTCCAGCCTCTATTTCCTCATCCGGAACATGGGTGCCGAGTCCACCTTCTACGAGGAACACGACTTTTCGGTCAGCGACGAGATCAAAGAGCGGTGGCGCCAGCGCAACGGGTACGTGAAAGACCTGGCCGACCAGTGTCTCTCCTACGAACAGGTCTACAAGTCCGGCGTCGTCGACGCGTACGTCCGCAACGAGTCGGCGTTCGCACAGGCCGCCGCGCCGGACCCGGGGTCCTGATACTGCCGGCTGTAAGTCTGTCAAGAATTTCGCCGCCCCGGGGCGGCGAATATCTTCACGAAGTTCCAGCCGGCAGTATAACTCATACGGTCGGTTGTACCGATGTACCGGTATTTCGCCGACCGGTTCGACGAAATCCTGAACTGAGTTACAACCGACCGTATCACCTGTTCTCGACCAGTTCGTAGCAGAGCACGCCGAGCATCGTTCGACCGTCGAGTAGTTCGTCCGCGCGGGCCGCCTCGACCAGTGCCTCGAACGTCGTCGTGTCGACGCGGATGTCCTCGTTGTAATCGAGGTTCTGCGCGCCGGTCGGCGTACAGTCGCGGGCGACGAAGTAGTGAAAGACCGTGTCGGCGATGCCGTTCGAGGGCTCGACGGTCGTGAGGTGTTCGACGGTCCCGGGTTCGTAGCCGGTTTCCTCTTCGAGTTCGCGGGCGACCGCGTCTTCGGGGTCGTCGTCTTCCGGTTCGAGGCCACCGGCGGGGAGGCCGCGGTTGACGCGCTGGACCGGGTGGCGCCACTCGTCGATGATCACGACGTCGCCCTCCCGGGTAAAGGGGAGTACGACGACGCTCTCGCCCTCGACAACGTAGTCGTAGGCACCGACGGTGTCGTCGGGGAACTGGACGTCCTCGTTGACGACGTCGAACCCCTCGCAGGTGTAGACCGTCCGTGCGCCCAGCGTCTCCCAGGCCAGCTCCGGGTCGCCCTCGCCGTCGGCGGGCCGGTCGTCTTCGCCGTTGCCGTCGTCGTTCATACCGACGCTGTCTCGGCCACGGAGTTAGCGGTATCGGCTTCCCGCGACGGCGACCGTCTCGAAAGGCCGAAGAGCGGGCCGGCGCAGGTCCCGGTATGGAGGTCTACGACGAGCACATCCCGGAGGAGACGTTCGGCGCCTGTCTCGACGCGCTCCCGCAGGTCTGCGTCGAGGTGTTGCTCGAACGCGACGGCCGCCTGCTGGTCGCCCGGCGGACGAACGAACCCGCCCGCGGCGAGTGGTTCTGGCCCGGCGGCCGCCTCTACAAGGGCGAGGAACTCGACGACGCGGCCCGCCGCATCGGTCGCGAGGAACTCGGCCTCGACGTCGACGTCGTCGAGTGCGTCGGCGTCTACAGCCACTTCTGGGACACCGCCTCGGTCGCCGGTGCGGAGTCACGACACACCGTCAACGTCGCCTACCGCGTCCGTCAGCGCGACCCCGACGCGGCCGTCGAACTCGACGACCAGCACGACGACTGCCGGTTCGTCACCGCCGAGGACCCCCACCTCCACGAGTACCTCTCCCAGTACTTCGGAGAGCTGGACCTGTAAGTCGGCCCTGATACGGTCGGTTGTAACTCAGTTCCGGATGTCGTCGAACCGGTCGGCGAAATACCAGTCAATCGGTACAACCGACCGTACGAAACACCCTCCCGACGGCGCTGTCAGCGGTCCCGACCCCTGGTCCGGCGCGTTCGGTCCGGCCGAGTCAGCCGACGAACTCGAAGGAGTCTCCCCCGCAGTCGGGACACTCCTCGTGGTCGATCGGGGTAGGTCCGGTCGACTCGAATGAGAGGAGCGTGGTCCCGCAGGACTCACATTCGACGTTTTTCGGCATAATAAACAGTACGGCTGGAGAGGGAAATTCCTGTCTTTTTTCGCTCGAAGAACCACGCCCGACTCCGGGACGTTTCGCCCGGCGCGGGTCACTCGGCGGCGACAAGTTTGCGGAGCTTCCCGGTTTCGCCCTCGCCGTCGGCGACGTAGTCCCGGGAGGCGCGGTCGGCGAAGTAGACCGCTCCGTCGCGCACCAGGGGCGTACTCGACACCGTGCCCGCCGCCCCGACGCGCCAGGTTTCGCGACCGGTCGCCTTCTCGACGCAGTAGAGGGTGGTGTCGTGGGATCCGACGAGGACATGCTCGGCCGTGACGGTCGGACAACCGATGAGCCGTCCCTCCGTGTCGAAGCGCCACTCTGCGTTGCCGCTCCCGATGTCGAGCGCGAACAGCGTCCCGTCGTGGTTCCCGAAGTAGACCGTGTCGGTCGCCAGCTCGACCGCGGGACCGGTCATCACGAGGTTGCTCGTGTCCAGCGACCACTCCTCGGTGCCGTCGTCGAGCGCCACCCGATAGACCCGTTCGTTCCAGGAGCCGAAGAAGGCGCTCCCGTCGGCGGTGGCGACGGGCCCCTTGATCGGTTCGCCGGTCGAGAACGTCCACAGGAACTCCAGGTCCGGATAGGACCACGCGTAGAGGTCGCCGTCGTTGGAGCCGACGACGAGGCGGCCGGCCTCGCGGTCGATAGCACACGTCGAGTGGGGGTGGTCGGTGACCCGCTGGTCGTCCCACTCGACGCTCCCGTCGACGGCGTCGACCGCGAACATCGCGCCGCTGGGGTCGTTGTACTCGACGGCGATGTAGACCGTCCCGTCGTGATAGCCCGGGCTGGAGCCGATGGCGTCGCCCAGCGCCGCCCGCCAGCGGCGGTCGCCCGTCTCCAGGTCGACGGCCGAGAGCGCGCCGTCGTAGGCGCCGATGTAGGCCGTCCCGTTGGCGACTGCCGGCGTCCCGTGCATGCCCCGTGAGACGTCCGTGATATCGGCGGTCCAGACCACCTCGCCGCCGGGCGTCACGCGTCGCAACCCGCCCGCGTCCCCCGGGATGAGCAGGTCGCCAGCCGGCAGCGCCAGGGGACTCGCCTTCGCCGCCGTGTGGTCACCCGTGTTCACGTCCGGAACCGTCCAGGCGGTCTCCACCTCGGTCGGCACGGTCGCCTCGGGGGAGACGCCCTGCCGGCGGAGGCCGCCGCGGAACTGCGTCGTCGCCGTCTCCGAGGGCGGTATCCCGTCGCTGTCGATGCGGTCGCCCGTAACGGAGGGCCGCGGGAGGGAACAACCCGCCGCCGCGCCCGCGCCGACCGTGACGGCGGCGGCGGTACGGAGAAACGACCGCCTGGAGACCCTGTCCTCCATACCCCCTCTCTGACCGGCCCCGATATACTGTTTTGGATGCCGGCCGCGTCGCCACCGCCGCTCGTGCGGACAGGTTCGGCGGCCGCCTCCGCAATGGCGAGGAACTCGAAGACGCGGCCCGTCGCATCGCCCGCGAGGAACTCGGCCTCGACATCGCGATTCTGCGCGGTCGCCCGCGCTCCTATACTGGTCGACAGAACGGTTGATAGAATTCGCCCCCCGCCGCGTCTCGGCGAATATCTATCAGGGCCTCTGTCGACCAGTATAAATCATCATGCGCGAGCGCCGTTCCCCGGGGCGAGTCCGCTCAGATCTTCTTCTCGGCGTCCTCGGCGAGTTCCTTCATGCGCTTGCCGACGCGGCCGGCGTCGGAGAACTCGTCTTCGCTCATCGCCGTCGCGAGGGCGTTGCCGAGGACGAACACGGCGTGCTTGTGCTCGCTCTTGGACTTGTGGACGTCGTCGGGGGTGACGTCGAGCTCCCCATAGGGGTCGAACAGTTCGGAGTCGACGTCCTCCAG
>PXRS01000084.1:16962-17964 GCA_003023785.1 Halobacteriales archaeon QS_5_68_33
GCGAGACGTGGGTTTAAGAATTGTCCGTCAGGCGATCACACGCTAGAAAACGTACTCGTCGTCGTGACCCATCATCCCGTCGTCCTCGAATTCCGGTTCCTCCTCGTCCTCAACGTGGCCACTCGTCTTGTAGGCCTTCAGGCCCGTGGAGAGCAGGTCTTCGATCGCCTCCTCCCGGTTGAGGAACTCCCCGTCCTCGACGAGAGTCGCGATCCGCATTTCGAGGTGCTCCGGGACCGTTATCTTTACCTTTGGCATCGGAACAGGGGTTCGTTCGGTAGAGGGGTATTTAAGTCTGACGGGGGTTCGTTCGCCGTCGCTGGCCTCTCTTCCGGCGATTTCTGGACAAATGGTCGGCTGGTCATTCGTATTCGGTTCGCACCTCCGCCGGTGTGATCACTGCACATCTTCTCTAACAGCGTTTTTCGGCCTGGGGCAGGTTGTCTGGCTTCCTGATACAGGAGCGTGTCATAGAAAACGTCACGTGATTTGGTCTATCTAATTCTTGTCAAGATTTGGGTGCAAGGTGGAGGGCGCGAGTCTCGCATCCAATTTGGCGAGTGAGTGTTGCCATATAATGGACATATTTATACATTGGAGAGCACATATGGACAGAGTAGTGGGTGAACAATGGCTACGAAGAAGTACGAGATTGAAGAGTTTGCCTTCATCGGGCGTACGTTCACCGAATATCAGCAGATGTTTGATTCCGATCCCACCCGCTGGGCCGGGACGCGTGTTCTTGACTGTCCCGCTGGCTCCTGTTCTTTCGTGGCGAAGGCTCGTGATCATGGGATTGACGCCATTGGTGCAGACAAGATGTATAATCGGTCACCGGCTACGTTGTCGGAAATCTGTGCTGCGGATATCGAGACAGCGATGGCCGCTCTTGATGGCGTCGAGGACCTCTACGTATGGGAGTTCTATGACGATATCTCCGAACTCAGGGCGTACCGTGAACGGGCAGCCTCACTCTTTCTCTCTGATTATACCCACAACGGC